>JBBSGY010000030.1:0-11375 GCA_038253645.1 Acidimicrobiales bacterium | reverse complement strand
GCCGCCGATGACGCGTGCAAAATCGCCGATTTGCGTAGTTGTCGCAACAACTGAGGTGCGAGCGGGAACCGCAGCCGTCGTTGTCGGCGAGCTCGAGCCGCCACCGCATGCGGCCAGCAAGAAACCGACGACCGCGATGAGTGCTGCCCCTCTGCATTTCATAACCTAAGAATAGTTCTCATTCCGGGTCTGGTGCGCCGAAGGCGATCTTGCGTCTGAGTGCAAGGCCAAAGCCACTAGCGGCACCGAGTCCGGCTCCGATCAACAGCGCCACCACGGCCCGCGCGACGGGCGTGGGCAACGCCGTGGGTAGCTGTGAGTTCGCGAGAAAGGCAAAGTCGGAAAGCCCACCAAGCAAAGCAACCAGCGCTGTAGCGAACAATGAAACCCAGATGGACGCGTCAACCCGCTTGACCGAAAAGATGGCCCCAAGCGTTCCCATGCTCGTCGCGACAAGCAATGTGACCGCATTGTCGAAGCTCACCTTTGCAATCCCGAGCTCGCCGGCAAAATGGGCGACATAAAGAAGAACCACGAAGCCGACGATTGCGCCGCAGGATCTTCCAAGACCATTCTTGCGAGTAACGATCACCGCTGCGATCGCTGCAACTACGAGAGCGAGAACCAGCCATGGAAGGCGCGACACCGGCGGAACATACGTCACCGTTCCGCGCACGGCCAAGATCTGATTGCCTTGATGCATCGATACATTCCACTCCGGAATCACAACGTGGCGCTGACCGCGGCCTCCGGCGACCTCCGGCGAGTCGGCAACGGCCATCCAGTGTGTGCGGTGGTCGTGCCAGCTCAGCGAATGACTCGACGACAATTTGCGCCATTCCGGGGGCGCCTGCGCGTCTGCTGCCGGTGGCTGACCGGTACGACCATCCACAGTTTGGTTGAGGAAGTACGCCGGTGATTTCGTGTTCACATACGCTCCGCCCCTGCCGGCACGCAGATACGGCTCGCCTTCATATCCATCGACAATCACTTCCGTTGACGTGTCATTTTGCAAGCGCAGCTTCTCGCCGAGGCTGACAACCTTCAGATGTACGCCGCGGACCGCAGGCTCGAACGATGTGATGTCGGTTCGATAATTGGTGAGCTTGACCGACATTCCGGCGTGAGCAGATGCGGGAGCTGCACTCATGACGATGGCAGCTGCAATACCGGATAGAGCAACCAACCACCGAAAGATCACTTGCGCGACTCCCGCGTGTTTTGGCGCTTTGTGCGGAGGTAAATAACGGCGATGATCGCGACGCCAAAGCCCATCAGCAGTCCGCCCACAGAAAGCCCACCTGACTTTTTCTTCGCCGCGGCCTTTGTGGGAACCGTTGCCGGCACCGTGCTTGTCGGCGTTGACGTGGTCGACGTTGCCGCGGCGCCTCCACTGATTTTGAGAATCGGCGCCGGATGTTCGGGCTCGCTACCATCACGCAGTGGAGCATCGATCCAGCGATCGACCGTGCCATCTGCGTACGTTTGCAAGGTCTTGAGCAACAGTTGGTCGCCGGCCATGGGAACTTTGATCGTGACTACGAAAGTATCGGACGTGCCGGGCGCAATTGCGCCGTGCTCCCAAACGACGTTCGCTACGCCGGCGGTGCCGACATTGACGCTCTCACTCCAGCCCGCATGCGCGGGGGTGTCGGCCGACTCAACCTGTTGCTGACCCGAAAGAGTGAGGTCAACCTTCACCGTGTTAACCATGCGTTCGTTTGGGACCATCAGCGCCAAATCAATAGTGCTGCCCGCCGCCGCCGACTCGGGCTTTGCCTCGACGTGTGCAAATGCAGGCGTCGACCACAGCAACACGCTCAGGACGACCACAAGACCGGCGACGCCGCTTTTACTCACGCCGTGAAAGCTAATAGATGGGAGAAGAAGTGGAGGCAGAGGGGTGGATGCGTTCCAGTTCGATTACAGGAACAGTGAGCCACCCCTGGTGGTCCTACCATTGAGTTAGCAGTTTTGGAGGTTTGTTCTTGTTTGCTGCTCACTCCGTTTCTCGGATGAGGCGTCCTCGCTTGTTGATTGCCGCGATGACTTTCATCGTCACCGGCATGGCATTTGCGGTGCCAAGTTTTGCCGCGACAGCCGGCACCGCAAGTGCTCCCGTCATCGTCGGACTCGGCGACTCGTTTACTTCAGGAGTTGGTTCCGCTGACCTCGACGCGTCGTCGGGAATCTGCCGGCGAAGCCCCAATTCCTACCCGCTGCTCGCCGCCAAACAGCTTGGCGTAACCGGCGCCAACGCAGCATGCAGCGGTGCACCGGTGAGTGCACTCACCGAAACCTTCCGAGGGCAACAGCCGCAGATCTCAAAGATCGGGAGCGCAAAGTTTGTCGTGATGACGGTCGGTGGCAACGATGTGCTCTCACTCAGCAACGCAACCAACCTGTTGATTGATCAAGCGAAGTTCGAAGCTCAAATCGCAGCCGTGCGCGACCAACTCGTTACCAACCTCAAAGCAGCGCAGGCCCAAGCACCTTCCGCCCAATTCATGCTGCTTGCATATCCAGACCTGTTTCCATCAAGCAATGACCCAAGCGTTGCGAACTGCCCGACGGGGGTGAGCGGAGTGCTCACACCGCTTCACACGGCTTTCACCGACTTGAACTCAGCGATACAGAGCGCGGCCACTACCGGCGCTGTGAGTTACGTCGGTACGTCGAATGCGTTCAAGGGTCACGACATTTGCTCAACGGATCCGTGGGTAGCAAGTCTGACGGACCCGAACACGGCGCTACACCCGAACGACAAAGGCTATGCAGCACTCGCCAAGGCAGCAGCAAGCGCTATCAAGCCTTTGATGACCGATGCCTCGTCGACAACCAAGGCATCGCCGGGCGAAGCAACGACAACCGGCCTTGTTGCACCGCCAGTCGAGATCACGCCGGCGACGGAAGCTCCCGTGGTGAAGGTGGCGCCTAGAACGGAAGCTCCCGTGGTGAAGGTGATACCGAAGGCAGCGCCGTCAGAAAACCCGCCGTCATCCAAGACCGAGGTCCTCGGAGAGACTGCAACACCGGTTGCAACCGAGCCCGCGCCAACGACATCGTCTACACCGTCTGTAACAGGTGTGACGGCAACCCAGCTGGCCCACACCGGCTATCGAACATCATTCGGGATGATGTTCGGCTCGTTGCTCATGGCAATCGGCTTTGGACTTATCTGGCTGAAGCTCCGCCTCGAAGCTCAAGACTTCACCGCTGCTTAGAATCATTCTCGATATGGTCAAAGCTGTGCCGCGTCCAGAAGCAAAAGAGCTCCATACGGAGGTCGGCGAACGCCTCGCGTCGGCAGGACAGCGCTATACCGACGGCCGGCGGCGTTTAGTAAACGCATTGGCCGAATCGGAAAGGCCGCTCAGCGTCTTCGACATTCTCGAACTCGTGCCCGACGTGCCGCAGAGCTCTGTTTACCGGCACTTGACCGTGCTTGCGACCTGCGGCGTTGCCCACAGAATCGCTGCTACCGACGACCTGGGATTCTTCGAGCTCAGTGATGCAATGAGCGGCAAGCATCATCATCACGTTATGTGCGGTTCCTGTGGAACTGTGGCTGATGTCGCTTCTTCGCCGAAACTCGAACGCGCCTTGGCGGATGCAGCCGGCCTCGCCGCCGGAGACACGGGCTTTCGTATCGATGCACACCGCATCGACCTCGTGGGCACTTGCTCGAACTGCATCGACAAATAAGCCTTCCCTACCCGTCATATAGCGCACCGCGAGGCTATTCTCACCATCTGTGGGGGAAAACGCGCCTCGGTCGACCGTTGCTGCATTTGCGGCTGACCCGACAAGTTGCAGTCAAGCACGCGCTTTCGTGCGTGACTCGCTCGCGAGCATGGGCATCGACTCGAAGGTTGCCGATGTTGCCGTACTGGTCGCCAGCGAACTTGTCACAAACGCCGTGTTACACGCGCATGCGGGTCCCGTTGTGACCGTGCACAACGAAAAGACTGCAGTTCGAATCGAAGTCGAAGACAGCTCCGAAATGTTCCCTTTGGTGCGCGGCTACAGCACTGATGCAGTCACGGGTCGAGGCCTTGATGTCATCGAAGCGTCTGCAAGCAACTGGGGCGTTGTCACGACTCAAAACGGCAAGACCGTTTGGGCTGAATTTCAACTGGACTCTGCAGCTCATCCAGGTGTCGCAGAAATGCCTCCGCGATCTACCACCGCATTCAACGTTGCCGGCGGCGATGCACCCGATGGATTTCCGATCCTTTTCCGCGATGTTCCCGTCGACGCTTATCTGTTGCTGGAGCAACATCACGAAGCGCTGCTGCGAGAGTTCGAATTGCTGATGATCGGGATGGAATCCGAATCAACAAAGAACACGAGAATCGATCCGGCAGTTGTTGCGTTGGTCAAAAAGGTTCATCCGATCTTGTCTGCGCGACTCAGTTCGCTTCGTCCGCAGATTGCGGGGGCTCGCGCCGAAGGCCGGACGCACTGTGACATGAATGCCGTTTGCGATGATTCGCTCATTGAATGGAGCGGACATTTCGAGCGGCTGATGGCCGAGGCCGAGCGACTCAGCCGGGAAGGCCTGCTTCTCACCTCGCCGGCACCACCAGTGGTGCTGGCGCTCAGACATTGGTTTCTCGACGAGATGATGCGCCAATACGTCGACCGCATCCCACCTCGTCGGGCGCCGGTTTTCGACACTTTGAATTAGCTGCGGCGCCAATCGCGTCTACTTTGACGAGGTGACCGTCGCAAGCATTCCGAGTCCCGGTTCGGACACCCTTCATCTAGGCCCGATCAGCCTCCACGTATACGGCATCTGCATCGCGCTGGGCGTTGTGGCTGCCGTGTGGCTCACCAGCAAGCGCTGGCAGGAAACCGGCGGCAAGGCCGATGACGTAACTGCGGTAGCCACTTGGGGCGTTCCGGCCGGCATCGTCGGCTCGCGGATTTACCATGTAATCACCGACTTCGAGATCTACCGCAACAATCCAATCCACGCACTTGCCATCTGGGACGGCGGGCTGGGGATTTGGGGTGGAATCGCGGGCGGAGTCGCCGTCGGTGCCTTCGTCGCGAAACGACGCGGCCTCGACGTCCTCGCATTGATGGACGCTGCGGCACCCGGCCTTCTACTTGCACAGGCAATCGGGCGATTCGGCAACTACTTCAACCAGGAGCTCTTCGGCACACCGACGAAGTTGCCGTGGGGTTTGCACATCGACGTCGACCACCGTCCGTCAGAGTCGCTTCAAGCGGCGACTTACCATCCGACGTTTCTCTACGAATCGCTCAGCTGTCTGGCGCTGTGTGCGCTGCTCATTTATTTCGGGCGCAAGGTCCCCTTGCGCGCAGGCAGCTTGTTCATTGCTTATGTATGCGGATACACGTTCGTTCGCTTCTTCGTCGAGCAGGTGCGGGTTGATTTCGCGCACACAATTGCGGGCGTGAGAATCAACGTCTGGGTTAGCGCCGTTGTCTTTGTCGTCGCCGCCACCGTGTTCTATCTGCGAGAGCGCGACCGCGACCCTAACCCTGACCCTGACCCTGACCCTGACCCTGAGTCAGAACCGGCGACGCCCGTCGCGTAATGCCGGCAGTTCTCAACGTCTCGCCGCACCCTGATGACGGAGCGCTCGGCGCTCCCATGACGCTTGCACATTTGCGCCATAACGGTTGGCGCGTCGTCGATGTTCTCTTGAGCCGGGGCCGTGAGGGCGATCATGACCGTCGCATCGCTGAATGGCATGACTGGCTTGCTCGCACAGGTTTCGAAGGCATCGCGCTCGATCCTCCACTACGCATTTCGAGCTTGGACAGGCCTCTCGCAACCGAAGCCGAAATAGCGGCAGCGCTTGTTGAGGTCATTGCAGATGTTGAACCGGACGTAGTGATGTCGCCTAATGTTCATGACCGCCATCTTGGTCACGAACTCGTCGCCCGCGCTGTCGAATTCAGCTACCCCAAGGTTTGGTGGATGTATGGCATTTGGTCGAGCTTGCAAACACCGAACATCTACGCACCGTTTTCGTCCACCGACTTTGAAGCTGCTGCGCACGCGCTCGACGCGTTCAAGGGTGAGCTCGAAAGAACCAACTTCAGATTGATGCTCAATGGACGGTCGCAACTGAACGTTCCGTTGAAGGAAGCCACGCCGGCCGATGCATTCAATAGTTTCGGCTCTGAGTATTACGCGGAACTCATGATGGAAGTTATTCGGTCCAATGACGGGTGGCTATTTGGAACGCGCCGCACGTTCGACGTCAATGACCCACTTCCCGCACCGAGCGAAACTGACGTATCAGAGTTGCTTTCACGCGTCAGTGACAACACCTTGCTTGATCAACTTCAGTCCCTCTAAACCGCGCCCCTCTCAGAGGGATGACAGGTCCGGCAGAGCTTGTTGCAACGTCTCGACCGGCGCGTGCAGGTCACCGAACGACGTCATCCGATCGAGGACCTCGGATGCAGTGAATAAAAGTTCTTCGCCGGCTGCGCCTCTGTCGACTTCGTCCCAAGTCACCGGCGTTGACACGGTCGGTTGCGATTTTGCACGCAGCGAGTACACGGACACTGTTGTCTTCGAGTCGTCGTTTTGGCTCCAATCGATGAATATCTTGCCGCCGCGCAACGCCTTTTCCATCTTCGAAACGACTTGCTTCGGCATGCGCTTTTCCATCAACTGTGCAATGACGTGCGCGAACTGTTTCGACTCATCGAATATTGCGTCGCTGTTGAGGGGGACGTCGACCTGCATACCTTTTGAACCGGAGGTCTTCGGAAAGCATTCGAGGTTGAGCTGCTTCAAAAGGGCACGCAACTCGATTGCGATCTGACAACACTCGATGATCGTCGCCGGGGCACCTGGGTCGAGATCGAATGTCACTTTGGTAGGACGCGACAGGTCTTCCTCGCGCGACAACAGCGGGTGTAGCTCGATGGCCGCAAGATTCGCAAGCCATACGAGGCCGGGAGTGTTATCGATCGCCGTATATTCGATCACCCGCTTCGACGACGGAATCGGAATCGTTCGAATCCACTCCGGCCGGTGTTTCGGGGAGTTCTTCTCATAAAAGAACGATTCGTTGACACCATTCGGGTAACGCTTGAGCGTGATCGGCCGTCCCTCGAGATGCGGCAGCATCACCGGCGCAATACGTGTGTAGTAATCGATGACGGCGCCCTTTGTGAAGCCGGCATCTGGATAAAGAACCTTGTCAAAATTCGAAACCTTGAGGACCTTGCCCCCAACGGAGATTTCAGACTGCGACCGCACCTTGGGATGTTTCTGCTGTTGAACGTGCGGCTGTGGCTGCGTCGCGCAGCTGTTGCGCACGCTCGTGTTGGCGGCGCTGCTCTTCTTCGGTGCTGTTGCGACGCGACTGGCCGCGCTCGATTGCGCCCGTCATTGCAACGCCCAGTTGCGTGACGCGCTCTGACATCGACCGCTCCAAAGTCTCGTCAGCATCTGAGACGCGAGCCGCAAGGTCGTCATGCAGGCGATCCATGTGGCGTTTGAGTTCCTTTGCAAATCGCTGGTGTGCTGTTTCGAGCATTTGACGCCGGCGGCGCTTGGGCATGAACACCGACGTCAGTAGCGTGCCGATCGAAGTCTCTTTGATCGCTTCGATGTCAGGCGACGAGTAGAAGAAACGGCCGCGCTGATTCGAAGGTTGAACAAGTTCGATGGGCTTGAGATCCACCTGAAACAGGTCACTCGCGACTTCGTGCAACTTTTCTGCACGGCGCTGCGTTGCGCGCTCATAGCGCTCAGCGGCGCGCGTCCAGCTGCGTTCGACTTCGAGCTCCTCACGGCGCCGCACGGGCTCGACAGCACTGTGAATCTCGGCCTGCAAAGCGCGCTCAATGACCGCCGGCAGATCTCTGTTGGACGCTTCACGAGTTGCCGCGCGTAACCGTTCCCGCGCTGCTTCATCAGCACGTGCCACCGGCACGAGCCGCTCACCAAGCGCATCGGAAATGCGCTTTGTCGCGTTTTGGAAAATGACCGTGTCGTCAGAAAATGCTTCATTCTGCCAGTTAATAGATCGGCGAAAATGCGAGAGCTTGTCGTCGATGTCAGCGGCACTCATCGTAAGTGCAGACTCCTCGAGCGAACAGTCATTGTCAACCATGTCGGCGAGCGTCGCGACATCACGTCGCGCGAGGTTTGCCCGAGCCGAATCAAGTTCGTTTGAAAGAAACTCCTCGACAGCGGCTGCGAACTCGTCGAAGCCTTCACGTGTCTTGGCCGAGAGCAGCCAGAGCGTCTGTTGACCACCAAAGGCTTCGTTCAACACATTCTCGACAAACCATTTGATCTTCTCGCGATCAGCCTCGTCGAGATGGTCGATGCGGTTGAGCACGAAAAAGGTCTTTTGCGAACGCTTGCTCAGCGCGCGGATCAAAGAACGTTCGGCATCGGTAATCGGGGTGTCAGCAGAAAGAACGACAATCGCGGCATCTGCGCGGTCGATTACCTCTCGCGCCATCTCGGAGTTGTGGCGGAAGATCGAACCGACGCCAGGCGTGTCCACCAAAACGGCGCCGTGACGTAACACCGGAGATGGCAACGAAATCTGAACGTTTTCGACATTGCGCGAGTTGCCGGGGTTCGACTCTTCAGAAATAAAGGTTTCGAGCTGGTTGAGGTCGATAATCTCTTGTGAACCATCGCTGAAGTTGACGCGGGCATTGTCTTGCTCGCCGTAGGTGAGTTCGGTAACGGCGGCGGTCACCGGCAGTATTCCAGCGGGCAACACCATCCGATCGATGAGCATATTGAGCAGTGTTGACTTACCCCGGTTGAATTCTCCGACGATGGCGACGTCAAAACGGCGATCGCGCAATCGCTCGAGTACAGCCTCTGCTTGTGAACCAAGGCCCGATGTCTCATCACCGATTGCTCGCAAAAGCGCTTCGGTAGACGCGACAAGGCTTGACAGGTCGTCTTGTTCGGCAACTTCTTCGGACATAGTTTCTTCGGACATGGTCTCTCCGGACACAGTGCTACCCCTCCCCCTCATGACTGAGCCGTTCGGGCGCACGGCCCGCTTGGCTGGCGATTCAACTACGCGGTGTGTTCGTAAGTCAACGGTCGGTGAAGTTTTATTAACGAACCTAGTCAACCTAGCCAAAAGACCGCGTTGTGGTGTTTTTCATTCTTTGATGGTCTTGAGGTAGGCAACGATTTTGGTTGCCTCGTCGTCGCTGTAGCGGCCTTTCTTCACGGCCGCCGACATGATGCCCTTGCCATAACCCTTCGTGATTTGGGCATCAGGATCTTGCACGGCACGCTTCAAATACGCGTCGTCCGCAGGGATAGTCGTTCCGTCGGTCAGCTGAACTTGTGATCCGGCGAGGCCCTTGAATGACGGACCGGTGCGCCTGGACCCATCGGTCGAGTGACATCCAAGGCAGGTTGCGGTTACGAGCGTCTTACCGGCCGCTGCTGTTGGGTCTGCCGGAAGAGCGGCGGTCTTGGCGCCTCCGCAGGCACTGAGGCTGAAGCCCGCCACGCCGAGAACGAAAAGCACCGGCACTGCTTTCTTCACCAGCTCCATTACCAACTCCAGTTTTCTCACTTCGGACACTAGCGCCGGTGGATCAAGCGCTTCAGGCGATCGCGAACCTTATGCGTTGTCCGTATTTCCTGTATTTCCGTCTCCGGCTCGAGGCTGTTCTCCTGACGGATTTCCGTGTAGATCGATTTGATCGTGCCGACGATCGGCGTCGCGATGATCGCGCCGGGCACACCCGCCGCAGCAGCCCCGATGAGCGCCGCAAGCATTGTCGCCGCTGCGGAAAGGTCGACCGCCTTTCCGATGATTACGGGCT
Organism: Acidimicrobiales bacterium; assembly: GCA_038253645.1. Taxonomy (GTDB): domain Bacteria; phylum Actinomycetota; class Acidimicrobiia; order Acidimicrobiales; family JBBSGY01; genus JBBSGY01. Next base: position 1,559 of record JBBSGY010000030.1, on the reverse strand, counting down.
GCAGAATGTGATTCTCGATGTTCATGTAGATCACGTAGAGGCTCAGGCACAGAATTCCTTTGCTCGGACTCGCCGCAAAACCAAGCATGGTGAATACCGACGCCGAGAGAAAACCACCGATTTGCGGAATGAGACTGACAGCGAGCACCCAAACTGCGGCAACAGGTGCGAGGGGAATCCCGAGCGCAAGGCCGACAGTAAGAACAAACGTTGCCGCGATGCCCGCGACAATCAGCGAGCCGGCAAAGTAAGCACCGACCGTACGTCGCAAGATGTTGCCCGCGATCGCCGTGCGGTCGCGATGTTGCGCAGGCACGAGGCGGGTGAGACGGCGAATGAGCACTTCGCCGTCAGACAATGTCGCGATCGCGACGACGATGACGGTAAGCCCGGAGACGAGGCCACCGATCAGCGTTTCCAGGAGGTTGCTTATTGCCTGATTGTCCAAACGAGTGGGGAGATTGTCGGCCCAGTCGCGTATTCGTTGCGGCGCCTCAACGCGCGCGAGCGCGTCGCCGATGAGGGGCATTTGCGTCAGCTTGTCGACAGTCGTCGGAAGCTCGGTGCTGAATCCGCGAGCTTCACTGACAGCGCGAGGCCCGACAACGGCGACAAGTAAGGCAAACGTCGTTATCGCGATAACCGCAACGATTGAAACGGCGCGTGGCCGCGAGCAATGTAAGCGCCGCTCGATTCTGCTGACCACGGGGTCAAGCGCGAACGCAAACGTGACCCCAAGGGTGACTCGCGTGAGCGTATCCGGGATGTTGCGCGCCAGCTCTATGAGGAAGAACGCCACGAAGATCGCGAGACTGATCCGGAGGGCCGACTTTGGGGTGAGTGAAACGGATTGAGTCGACAGACCGTCATCACCGCGCGCCACGCAAGTACTGTACGCGCCTATGGCAGTCGACCGCGAGGATCGTGCACACATCCGTCTGGATGTGACAACTGGAGCGATTGTCCTGGTGCTTCTCGCGATTGGCGCTGCTTTCCTTGCAGCCGACGTGCTCATCTCGGCCCGTCGGATTCTCTCCTGGGTGGTTGCCTGCGCTGTTGTCGCCGCTCTTATCGAGCTGGCGATCAACTGGCTCGATCGCTGGGTGAGACGCTCCGTTGCGATCATCCTTATCCTTCTCACCCTCGCGGCCGTCGCAGGGACGCTGGTCTTCGGCGTGTTTCACGATCTCGACGTCGAAGTGCGCCGGCTGCAGACCGAAGCGCCTATTGCGGCATTGCAAATCGAACATTCGAACAGGCTTGGCAGCCTCGCGCGCGAAGTCGACCTTGACCGCCGGGTGACAGAGGCCGTCCGCCAGCTGAACTCCCCGTCGAGCGGACTTGCCGGACAAGCTGTGTCTTCCGTCGGCACCTACGTCGTTTGCGCGGTGTTGACCATTCTGTTTTTGTCGTGGGGACCACGAGTCGCGCACGCTGGTTTGAAACAGCTCGTACCGTCCACGCGCGAGCGCGTCTCGGCTGTTGCAGAAGTCGCATTTGCGCGTGCACGGCGCTACGTTGCGCTTTCGATTGTGCAAGCGGTTGCGATCGGCTTCATT
>JBBSGY010000029.1:0-11461 GCA_038253645.1 Acidimicrobiales bacterium | reverse complement strand
CATAGGGAGAACCGGCACCTCAATCGGCGGAGCTGCGAGATTGAACTGCGAGGTACCGCTTTTCCAGATCACCGTTGCGCCCCACGTGCCGGAGTAGACGCCTTGGGAGATTTTGTAGTTGCCGACTGCAAGCGTGCCACGGCTCACCGAGTAATTGCCTGTGAACTTTGCACCCGGCGTTGCATCGACGTATTGGGTCCACTTCTTCGCCTGCTTGCCGCTGCTGTCATAAAGGTTCGTATCGAGTGTGAACTTGCCGGCCGCATTGCCGGCAGCGATGAACTTTGTACTGATGTCGACATTGCCGTTCGCAGCAAGGGAAACCACTGTGGCAGATGATGCATCCCACGGTGTGACGACGACCTGGCCAATCGTAACGGTTGCAGCATTTGAATTCCACGCGAGAACTCCAGCCCAGTTCGGCTTCGATATTCCTTGCTCGAACTTGTACTTTCCTGGTGCAAGACCCGCAGTGTTCCAAGAATAAGTGCGCGTTACCGGTGTTCCCTGGTTGAACGCGAGAGTTTCGACCCACTGCCCGACTTTGATGTTTTGCGAGTTACGAACTTCAGTGTTCCAAAGCCGCGCGTTCGAGCTATCCGTAGGGCCAAAGTTCGATACGACCTTGATAGTCCCATGCGCGTTCAAGTCGCCTTGGAGGGTTACGCCACCACTGATCGTCGTAGCCGAAGCCGGCGTAACGAGCACGGTGACAACCAATGCGAGTGCACTCATTCCGACGAGCGCGAACGTATAGAGACGGTTGATTTGGAAACGCAAGGAAACTGCTCCTTCAAGGTTTCACGATCGGCACATTGCCCGGGGGGAATGCCGTCGTGCGGGATTTGCTCCGTACCAACCTGATCGTCCTGACACGCAAGACCTTGAAGTCGCTTAAGTGAAGTAAATGTTGCAGTTGTTTGACAGCCACCACATGGATCGGCGAAAACCGGCTACTGGACCCTTATTCGATGACGCGGGCCAGTTCGTCCAGCAACGTATCGTGGATGTCGCCATTGCTTACGACGAAGCCGCCGAACGGTTCAACAAACTTGATCGGTTCACCACGCAAGTCGGTTGCTTTGCCGCCGGCCTCGGTGGCAATCAGTGCAACCGCCGCTGCATCCCAACAGTGGCCACCACTGTTGACCATGGCAGCGATATCGCCCGTCGCTACGCGCGATGCGCTCGTGACCGCCGACCACAACGTGATCAAAATTGCACCGCGTTGGCGCAGTCTTGAACGAAATGCCCCCGTAGCGAGAGAGTCGTACTTAGCGTCTTCAACGGCGATGACGAGTGTGTTGAAGTCATGCCCTGAAGTAACGTGCGCCGGCACGCCGTTGACCGTCGCGCCTTTGCCTTTCTCGGCAATGAGCAAGAGTTCTGACATCGGATCGTTGATGACGCCAAGGACCGGCTCACCGTTGTGAACAAGCGCCAGTGAAAACGTGAACGTCGGAAGACCGTGTGAAAACGGGACAGTTCCGTCGATCGGGTCACAAATCCAAACCCACTCGTGATTTTCGACGTCGTCGGTGCTGGCCTCCTCGGCGATGACTGCGTGGCCTGGACACGACTCATCGACTGCCTTGAGCACCATGTCATTGATCATTATGTCCGACACGGTCAAAGGGGTGCCGTCGGACTTCCAGGTCTTCGACATGCCAAGACGAAAGTTCGTTGTCATGACGTCGCCCGCACGTTCCGCCAAGTCGACCGCGAACTCCCGATAATTCACGAAAAGTTACGTTACTCCTCCACCGTCATTCCGGCGAAGCCGACATCCAGAAGAACGGTCAGCGCATGACACAGTTCTGGATTCCGGTCCCGGAATGACAACAAACAAGTGCGACTACTCGTGTTGAGCGCCGGTACGGTGTTCCTCGTAGTTATCGATACGGCCTGCAGCGATAGAAGCGGAATCTGCACCACCACCGGCGGTCCCGGGGCCGTAACCAAAGTCGTAGGCAACCTCTCCGTGAAGTGCAAGGTCAAGACCTTCATCTTCTTCGGCCTCGGTCACTCGTAAGCCACCACAAACTCGGTCGAGGACGGTAGCAATGATCAGCGTTGCCACGAACGAATAGGCAAAGACTGAAACAACGGCGATTATCTGCTCTTTGAGGAGGTGTGCACCACCGCTGTAGAAGATTCCATTGCCCCCGAGACTATTAACGGTGAGTGTGCCGAGGAAGCCGATCGCAAGTGCACCAACTATTCCACCGAAGAGGTGAACGCCGACGACATCGAGTGCGTCGTCGAAGCCGGCTTTGCCCTTGATCGAGCATGCGTAGTTGCAAATGATGCCCGCAAGAACGCCGATGACAATAGCGCCTACCGGGTTGACGAAACCGGCAGCCGGTGTAATTGCGACCAGACCCGCAATTGCACCGCTCACTGCACCAAGCGACGTTGCCTTACCGCTGCGGAATCGCTCTACGAAAAGCCATGCGAGTACTGCAACCGCTGCTGCGGTATTCGTATTCATAAATGCCGTACCGGCAAGACCGTTTGCACCGAGAGCAGAACCGGAGTTGAAACCAAACCACCCGAACCAGAGGAGTCCCCCACCGAGGACAACAAAAGGCAGGTTGTGCTGCGGCATTGCGCTCCTCGGCCAACCCTTGCGCCTGCCGAGGACTATTGCGAGCGCGAGAGCTGCCGCACCCGCATTTACGTGCACGACGGTTCCACCGGCGAAGTCGAGTGCGCCCCTACCGAACAACCAGCCGACCGGTGAGAACACCCAGTGAGCAATAGGCGCATAGACCAGAAGTGACCAAAGGACAATGAGAAGCACGAACGGCGTGAACTTCATTCGTTCGGCGATCGATCCGGTGAACAGAGCGGGCGTGATAATCGCAAACATCAATTGGAACGCGACGAATACGAATGGCGGAATGGTTTGCGCGTACTTGTCGATGTAACCAGGCACGGTTTCGGCCGCATGGCCGAGACCAACAAAGTGGAAGTTGCCGACCAGACCGCCGACCGCGTCCGGACCGAACGCGAGAGAGAAGCCGCAGATAACCCAAAGCACGCTGACAATCGCCATCGTCAGCCAGTTCTGCATCAAAACGCTGAGTGTGTTTTTCGAGCGCACCATTCCTGCATAGAAAAATGCCAAACCCGGCGTCATAATCAACACGAGCGCCGAGCTGGCGAGTACCCACGCGGTGTCTCCGTGGTCGTACGTCACACTGCCCCCTTTGCATGTGACCCGGTTCGGCGAAAGCCGCCAATCGCGGGGAGGCCGCATTCAGATACGGCCTTGACGCGAAAGTTAAGCGTATTGAGGTAAGGCCTGCACGGACCCCGCAGGGATTTAACAAGCTGGAAACGTCGCCAGCGACAGACCGCTAGTCAATAGTTGGTGGCTCTTGGATGATGACACCACGCCAACCGAGGCCTTGGTAGGTCTCGTAACCAGGCGTGAGGGCGTATCCAACGACATTTCTGTCAGCGTCGGTGTAGTAGCCGATCGACTCGGAAGCGCCTTGAAGAGGAATATTCTCGCGCAAAACGCCTTGTCCATCGGACGATGCAATGATCCGAAAACTCGAGTCAACGAGAAGACAGCGACTGCGATGGCGCTCGTCGTCGGTGAGACGAACTCCGTCGACAACGGCTTGCGCTTGTGGCTGCCAGTCGAAGAAGATACCAAGCGCACCTATCACTTCTCCGTCGGTCTCACCGTGCGAACGAACGGCAGTCGAGTACGAGGCAACGAGTGCATTGTCGAGCTGAGGAACCGTCGTGACGTCTGCAACGCCGAACTCACCGCCGTCCTTCGTTCCGATCGCCTGCCGAAACCAACTTTCGTTAGTGACGTTCGTGCCGATTACGCCGGGATAACGACCAGGACGGCCGTTAGCGAGCACAACACCGTCTTTGTCCGCAATCCAGAGGTCCAAGTAGACGGTGTACGAGTCGAGAATGACGCCGAGGCGCTTGGAGGCGAACGCACGGGCTTCGAAGTTCATATCGTCGACACAACACTCGACAATGGCGGAGTCAGTTGCCCACCACCGAACGTCACATGAGCGCTCGTAAAGGTTGCGGTCGATTATTTCGATCATATTGAGCGCGAGATCGGCGAGACGCCCGCCACGTACCTGCTCGACGAGACGGTGGCCCAGGGCATCCAGCTCTTGGAGCTGAGGGGCAAGTTCAGAAGCGAGCGAGTCGGAGAGTTTCTTGATCTCCTCGGAGATAAGACCCACTTCGTGCGCAACCACCGCGAAACCCTTGCCGCGTTCACCTGCATGGGCTGCTTCGATGAGGGCGTTGATGGCCAAAAGGCGGGTGCGGTCGGTAACGGTCTGAATACGCTCGACCTTGTCATTGGCCGTCCTAGAAACCTTTTCCGTGAGGGCTACTACTCGTTCGGGCATCGCGTCCTCGCCTCTGGTACCAAGTTCAAGGGATGCAATTCAGCACACCCCACAGGATATCGAATCGACCTCAGTGCCTCCTTTCTGAGGGTTCTTGCCTCGCAAGCCGATCCAGCAGCCCGAGAATCCCCGGAGATCCTTCAGCTATCCATTCCGATGCCGATTATGTCTCAAGATACAGGCTAGACGCGGCCCTAATTCGGTCGCCTGAACACAGATTGGGCGAGCGGTGAACGTAAGCGGAACCATTCAAGCGACTGCAACGGCATCACACACTGAACAGTTCTGCACGTTCTATATCGGTGAGTTTCTTTTGGGCATCGAAGTCATGCGTGTGCAAGAAGTATTGCTCAGCCAGTCAATGACGCCGATGCCTCTTGCAGGCGATGTTGTGCGTGGCCTCATCAACCTGCGCGGACAGATCGTCACTGCAATCGATTTGCGTCGTCGCCTCGGCATGCCCGAGCCCAAAGAACAGCGTCAAGACTACGAGCCAATGCATGTCGTCGTGCGCAATGGTGAAGCAGTATTCAGCCTTCTCGTTGATGAAATCGGTGACGTGGTCACTGTCGACTCGGGTTCATTCGAACCTCCGCCCGAGACACTCGCCGGCCCTGCGCGCGACCTCACGACCGGTGTTTTCAAACTCGATCGCGGTTTGCTCATTGCTCTCGATTCCGAGCGCGCAACTACGATCTTCGATGAACTGATTGCCAAGTAAGGGGAAGAGGCGGAACATGAAAGCACTAGTCGTTGACGACTCCCGCGCAATGCGTATGGTCCTCAAGAAAATGATGACAACGCTCGGCTTTGAGGTTTTCGAAGCTGCCCACGGCATCGAGGGTCTCGCTCAACTGAGACTGCACGCCGGCATCGGAGTCGCTCTCGTCGACTGGAACATGCCGGAAATGGACGGCCTGGAGTTCGTAAAGGCCCTTCGGGCGGACCACGCTTACGCGGACATCCGCATCTGCATGGTCTCTGCAGAGAACGATATGGCGAAGATTGCACGTGCACTCATGATGGGTGCGGACGAATATGCAATGAAACCTGTTACCAAAGAGATTATTGTCGAGAAGCTCGACATCATGGGCGTCCCGGTCGCCGGTTAACGCAAGACTGACAGCTGGGTGGGGCGATGAAGGGAGTAATCGAAGCCGGAGACTTTGCGTTCTTGCGTGACCTAGTCATGCGCGAAGCCGCAATTGTGCTCGAGCCCGGAAAAGAGTATCTCGCCAGCACGCGCCTCGAACCTGTCGCACGTAAAGAAGGCTTGGAAGATGTCGCTGCGCTCGTGCGCGCGCTACGCGCCCAGCCACGCGGCAAACTTCACCAAGCAGTCATCGACGCGATGACGACAAATGAAACGCTTTGGTTTCGTGACGCACATCCCTTTGAAACGCTGAAGCAGTCGGTCCTTCCCGAGTTGATCGAAAAACGCGCCGCCAAGAAATCATTGAATATCTGGTGCAGCGCAGCTTCGACAGGTCAAGAGCCGTACACGCTCGCCATGATCCTGCGCGACAACTTCCCCAACCTTCTCAACTGGAAGATCCGCATCGTCGCCACCGATATCTCGAATGCTGCTCTCGACCGAGCTCGTTCGGGGCTCTACACACAGATGGAAATGGGCCGTGGACTCCCCGCTTCGTACATGGTGAAGTATTTCACCCGCGCCGGCGTCGACTATCAGATCAGCCAGGAAATCCGAGCAAAGGTCGACTTCAAGGTGTTGAATCTTGCTGGGATGTGGCCTTACCTCGGCACATTCGATTTGGTTCTGATTCGCAACGTTCTCATCTACTTCAACCAGGAGACGAAGGGCGAAATTGTCAACAAGGCAGCAAAGATCTTGGAACCCGACGGGTATCTGATGCTCGGGTCGACCGAGTCCCTCCTCAACATCAAAACAAACCTCGAGCGCGTCATGCATGACAAGACGAGCTGCTACCGACCAAAGGCTGGTTAGGAAAATGACATCTATCATCACTGACGACAACCTCTTCTCACTTGTACAAAGTGTATGGACTTCGGTTCTCGGTCTCGGACTGGAGCATGCCGGAGAACACGATGGAAAAATCGGTGAAACCGCGTTGACGGCTTGCGTTCAGATCACCGGCGTTTGGGAAGGCGCCGTGACAGTCGCATGCTCCTCGACTCTCGCGTCAACCGTTGCAGCCGCGATGTTCGGCATGGAGCCGGACGACCTGTCGGCAGACGAGATTCGCGATGCAATCGGTGAAGTTGCCAACATGACGGGCGGCAACGTCAAGGGCGTTGCGCCTGGCGAAAACACGCTCACTCTCCCGACTGTTTCAGAAGGCGACCAAGGCTCGTTGAGCATCGCCAAGACACGTCAGCTGAACCGCATTGTCGGTCAGTGCGAAGGCGAACCGGTAGTAGTCACAGTGTTCGTGAAAGAATCTTAGTGCCACCGATACGCGTCATGATCGTCGACGACGCTGTCGTTGTACGTCATGTTTTAAAGGACGCGCTTTCGAAGGACTCGGAACTCGAAGTCGTCGGCACCGCAGTCGACGGTAACGACGCACTCGAAAAACTCCCGCGACTGAAGCCGGATGTCGTGATTCTCGACATTGAAATGCCAAATCGCACAGGCCTCGAAACGCTTCCCGAAATCAAGAGGCACTGGCCCAACACGATTGTCATCATGTTCTCGACGCTTACAAGTCGGGGCGCGACTGCGACACTTGACGCGCTCGTTGCGGGCGCGGATGATTACGTTACGAAGCCGAGCAACACCGGCTCAATGCTAGGTGCGATTGAACGTATCAATATCGATCTGATTCCGAAAATCAAGGGTCTCGCGCAAAAGCGAATTGCCCGTCTGAAGATTGCTTCTACAGGTTCTACAGGCTCGGCAGGTTCTACAGGCTCGACAGGTTCGAAGCCATCCGCGACAGCGTTACCTGCACAGTCGGCATGTCCGATTCATCGGAGCGCGTCGAAGGCACGTCCGCAGATTCTTGCGATTGCGGTGTCGACCGGCGGGCCGAATGCTCTGGCCACACTTATTCCACAACTGCCCGCAGATTTGAACGTCCCCATTGTCATTGTGCAACACATTCCGCCCGTGTTCTCAAAAGCGCTCGCGGACCGCTTGCATATAAAGTCGCCGCTCGCCGTTAGCGAAGGCGAACAAAGTGCGGTCGTTCTGCCTGGCCAGGTTTGGATCGCACCCGGTGATTTCCACATGACTGTTGAACGCCACGCGGCACATGTTTCGCTCGTGCTGAATCAGGCACCATCGGAAAACTCTTGCCGCCCGGCTGCGGACGTTTTGTTCCGTTCCGTCGCGAACGTTTACGGAGCTGCGACGCTTGCACTCGTACTCACGGGGATGGGCCACGATGGCCAAAAGGGTGCCGAGGAGATTGTTCGCGCCGGTGGTCGAGTGATTGCACAAGATGAAGCCACAAGTGTTGTTTGGGGAATGCCCGGCGCCGTTGTACACGCAGGCATCGCCGAAGAAGTATTGCCACTGGACAAGATTGGTCAAGCAATCGTGTCTCGTGTTGGAACAAAATCAAGCACACCCCATATGCCGGCTCGTCCGTAGCCGGAACACCGAAACAGGAGTTCAAAACATGAAAATTCTCGTGGTCGATGATTCGAAGGCCATGCGCATGATCGTCTTGCGCAATCTTCGCCAAGCCGGCTTCGACGGATCCACGTTTCTCGAGGCGCCTGACGGAGCAGTTGCTTTTGATTTGATCGAGGGCGAAAAGCCGGACTTGGTATTGAGCGACTGGAATATGCCCGAAATGACGGGTATCGAACTCTGTGAAAAGCTCGATCACAGCGCTTACGACATGGTGTTCGGGTTTGTCACATCCGAAAGCACAGCCGAGATGCGTAAGCGCGCGGAAGACGCCGGCGCCAAATTTCTGGTCGCCAAGCCCTTCACCCCGCAATCACTGCAGGACGTAATTACCGAAGCGCTGGCCGCGGCCGGCAAGGCCTAAGGAGCGGTATATGCCTACTCAAGTTCTTCCCGAGCCAGAAGACGTTCGTTCAGTACTCAACAGCCTGCTCGGTCGCGACATCACGGTTACGCGAACGACTTCCGGCTCAGTGGGCCTTGACGCAAAAACGATTGTCGGTGCGTACGAGCGTGAAGACGCAAAGCTCGGTGGTCTCGTAGTCGCCGACCTCGCAGTCGCCGCGTTTGCCGGCGCCGCGCTCTCGCTGCTTCCGGTTGGCGTCGCGAAGGAAAACGTCGCCGACAAGATCATTGGAGACAACCTGCTCGACAATTTCCAGGAAGTGCTCAATGTCGGCGTCCAGTGGTTTACCGGCAAGGGCAACCCACGGGTTGTTCTCGCCGAGGTCTACCCAGATGGCAACAAGGTTCCTGACGACGTGAAGCTTGTCATGGCTGCCCCGAACGACCGCGCTGATTTCGAAATCGAAATCGCGGCCTACGGCGGCGGAGTCATGCGATTCCTCTCCATGGACTTCTAGTCAGTGCAGTGTGTTCCGATAGGCGCTCCGCACTGACTAGCTAGCTAGCCCGGACTGCACGCGGCAGCACCCTTACGATTTACTGTCCTGCCGGTAACCGTCAAAGATAGTCAGATGCAGGCACCCAAAGACACGCCACGATCATCCGGTCCGGGTCGCGACGTCGACCCGCCGCTGACGGTCGACCATTTCATCAATTGGTATTGGCATCACTTGTCCAACAGTGCCGCCAAGCGCGGCAACGACCACGCCGGCAGCGCGTCGGACACCGTTGGTTCATCGCTGTCGCAGACTGGGGGCACACTGACGATTGCGACGGTCGACCTCATCGGCGCCAAGTGGATGAAGACAAGATCTGCTCAACTGATGGGATCAAGCGACACGATTGGCTTCAAAGCCGTCTCGGCCATCAACAGTGCGCTTGCTGCAGCCGTAACGGACGTAGTCACGCCAAGTAACCTAAGCGCATTGGAGAGCTTTCTTGACGTTCCAGCCTCTTCACGGCCTCCCCAGTCGCCGGTATTCAAAGTCGGTGGCGACGAGTTCAAGAGTTCATGATCTTCGTTGTAAGCGCAAGCGAACAGGCTTGTCGATTCCGTGATCTACTCGAGTCGATCCGAGCGGCATTCCAGGGCCGCTTCGAAAATGATCTTCGCTACATACTGCCCGAAGCGCAGCACCGTAAGCTATTGGATGCAGGGGGCGTGAAGAACATCTCGATCCGGTGGGGCGCGGCGTCGATTGCGAACAGTGTCTTGATGACTCCGCCTTCGGGCGTGGTGATAACAGGTTCCGAGGAACCGAACAAAGTTATCCATCAAGCGAGCATGCTCCGACTCCAGCATCTGATGTCGCTTAGTCGCGGCAACGCGCTGCTCGGCCCCGGACTGTTACGCCCACTGCAAGGGCGGGAGGAATGGCACGACACCGTCAAGACGAAGACCCTCGGTACGATGCAAGTCCTTTGCGAGGGCGGTGCGTACCCACTGAAGGGGTCCTTGGAGGAATCTCTGCGTGGATCGGAATCAGCCTTGGCGGCCGGATTGAATCGCGAAAGCACCAATCTTCCGCACGCTGTTGCATGGAACACAATGGAGCAATGAAGACTATGCGAATCAGCGCAACCCGATGTCGGTCGGGGCCACCTTTCCCAATCGTGTCAATAGAGGCTCAGCGGTAGATACCCGATCCGTTGGCCTCGATTCGGGAACCGACCGCATGGCTCTGTCGAAGCTGTATGCGAAGTAGGCGGGAAGCAGCTTCAGACCGAGAAATGCAGCCACAACGGCTCGGTGCCCGCCGTCATCGAGGATGAGCATGTTCGGGTCGGGGTAGTGCACCCTGATGAGCTCGTCATCTGAGTACATCACTTTCGCCGGCTGTAGAATAACCGGGCGCACAACGCAGAGCTTCACCGCCGCCTCAGGGCTGCGCGCTGCGAATCTCAAGAACCGTTCGATCTTTGTTCCCACCACATCAGGATGACGACTCGCTATGTGTTCGAGAATCAAGGGGGTAACGTCAGTTACGTTCCCATTGCCAATGTCGGGTGGCAACGTGCCAGTTCCTGGCCAAACATGAATCTTGTTCATCGGGACTCGGCCGTGTAGCCAATGCGCAGTGCGGTATCGCCGCTGCCTCGTTCGCCAATTGACCCCTTCGGCCAGAACAAGCTGTGGCGGCATCATCGCGAATGCCCGATCAATGCCCGTTCGCATGCGGTCCAAGAGATCGCTCGGCTCAACGATCGTTTCATCGAGGGGTCTGCCAAGATCTGCCGATACCAGTGCAGTCATTACGTGAAACTCGTTCGGCGTCCACGTCGATAGGAAGGACTCATCCCGTTTGTCATTCCGTCGCGTCATGAATCATTTTCTCATATGCAAACCGCTGGAAATGCAACGATACCGAACGACTCGCGTTGGTCGAACGCTTTCCGACGCCGCATTCGCCAATTGGACCAACCACCGGAGGTTTCGTCATTGCTCCGTGTCCTGACCAAAATTTAGCGTGTCGGCAGGACTTTGGAATCAAGCGCTCGTTTCGTACCCTTGCGTTTCGTGATCGACGATCCCGCACTTGGAATGACTGAAGCGCCTAGCTAACTCCCTTGTGATGCCGCAGTACCTCTTTCACGTCTCCACTTGTCGACAACGCGTTCGACATTGAAGCAACTGCAGCTCTTGTGAGTAGTCGGACGAAGCTTGTCTGCTTGCAAGCCCGAATAATCCGACAGGAACGGCACTTTCGACCGCACACATCGCGTCTTTCATTCGCCGCGTTCCTGCTGGCTCGCTTGTCGTAGTCGACGAAGCATACAAAGAGTTCATGAACCGGGAGCTCGGCAACTCGGTGGACACTGATCAACGCCGGGTGGAACATATCTAAATCCGAAGCAAATTTCGTTTACATCCCGACTGGTGATGCCACCGAGGCAATGTGGCTCTTCGCTAGATCGTGTGGGTAGCGGAGAGTGGTCGTGACAATGTCGGAAGCGGCAGCTTTCCGGCGATGAGATACACAATCGTGATCATGTAGCGCTTGTTTCGGTAACCACGAGCCCGTGCTTTGGCCGCTTG
>JBBSGY010000028.1:0-11540 GCA_038253645.1 Acidimicrobiales bacterium | reverse complement strand
TTGATGCCGCGCCGGAACAACGCTTGATCATCAGCGAGCAGTACTCGAATCGAGTGCCGTCCGTTGTGGCCATTGGTAATCACACTCAGACCCCCTGGGTGAATTCCTTCAAAACCGCTTTGACCCGCCTGAAGATCGTTGAGCTCTGCGTGCAGCTGACCTGGTCTTTGCCCCCACACTCGCCTGCAGAGAGGCTGTACCCGCTCATGACGGCGGTGAACCACCCAAACGCCACAAATTTGCGAGCTTCACCCCTTCTCCACCTCAATTGCATTTCAATCCAGGCGGGCAGGACTGACATCTAAGCCGCACCATGATCAGCAACCAAGGGTTGCCTTACGTGGGTCGTTTCGCCTGCGACTGGCATCGACTTTCAACCACAGACCTACATGCAGAACTCGTTCATGATCCTACGTCTACGGAATGCGGTGTGCTTGCCGCAACGGCTGCGTGGACCAAATTAATGCCTCTGGCCCGTAGTGCTATTGCCGCCGCCGCCAGCGAGCCACCGGTTGTGCAGACATCGTCGACCATCAAAACGCGTCGAACGCCCGGAGCGAACTTGACCATGCGAAGTACCGGCCCGTCGAGGCGATCCTCGCGATTGCACTTCGACTGCGGAATGTCATTCCCTCTGCTGAGGAGCCTGATAACCGGCAATCGGAGGTGAATCCCGACCCCATTGGCAATCAGTCGTGCCGGATCGTAGCCACGCCTTGCCCAACCTTGAGAGGATGAGGGAATCCAGGTGACGCAGTCGAAATCCGTCTCCGTCTGCTGCGCCGCAACTTGCAACGCAAGCCAGCGGAACGAATCACGACGGTTGCGATACTTCACTGCACCGACAAGGCGTCGCACTTCACCTTCGTAAGAGAGCAGAGCTGTCATGTGATCAATGCCTTCGGGCGTCGGAGCCCCGCGTGCGCGAATCAGTTTTGCAATGCAGGCATTACACGGCGACGGACCGATGGCATCACATATCCCACACGTCTCCGGCAGTAACATCGCTACCGAAGAGTACTGACGGGGTGAGACACCGACGCCTCAAAGCGTTACGTCAGACGTTGTCACGCTCGTGAATGTGCCGGTTGACCTGTCGACGAGCCATGCGTGAAGGACCTTGGCCTGGTCGTTGGACTGCGGATCGCGGTCAATGTAAACGAGCACGTTGGCGTTGACTTCGCCTTTGTACTTGATGTTGCCAGTGTGGAAATTTCCGTTCGGAGTCTTGTCCACCGCAACGTTGCCTTTGCCACCGCCGGACTGAATTACGGCAACATCTTTGTTCTCTTTCGCATCGGATACGAATATGAATCCGCCTCCGGCGCCTTTCGAACTCACGTTTTCCTCAGCAGTAACACGCCAGAACTCGTCGTTGTTAGCAGTTGCCAAGTAGTTATACAGCTCTGGACGTGCTGGCAACGGAGGTAGATCCGGTTGTGCGTATGCCTTCCAGCCCGTTGTCTCGATCTCCTTGAACGTGAGCGCCTTAACGTCGACACGCCATGTCTTCACAGACTTCTCTTGACCGTTTGCGCCGCTGATCAAACCGATCACAGACGTGTCGACTTTGTTGCCTTTTGCACACGAACCAAGGCAAAAATATTCATCTTTCGTCGGCTTTGCGATGTCGAACACCGCGAGCACCTTTGCGTTCACAGGCGTGTATTCCTCCTGCGGACGTAGCGCTTTCGTTACGCGCTCGATCCACAACATGTCACCAGTTTTGTCACGCGTCCATGTGTAGAGCGTGGCGCCGACCTTGTAGTCGTAGTTCTCCATGGCGCCACCCCACGACTGCACCGAGGTGCCGAGCGGAAGGCCGGCACCAACCATGTCGTGTTCAATGCCGACGTAACGCTGGTGTGGGTCGGGGATGGTGGTTGAGGTGGTGCTGGTCGTCGATGTCGTAGTTGTCGGTTCGCTGTTCGATGCCTGACGCGAGAGCAACACATCTTTCTTGCCGTGGCCATTAGTCACGGCATATGTCGTGCCGACACCACCGACAAGCATTACGAATGTGCCGAGAGTGCCCGCCATGATCTGATTGCGACGGTGCCGGCGCGCAACGGTCTTGCGAACCCGTTCAGGCCCGTCGAAGGGTGGCGGCGGAGTTTCGAGGAGATGGGAGAGGTTCAGGTCGTCGTTCATCTTTTTGAGGTCCTTGGTTACTTAACGTGCTCGAGGAAAGAAGGGTCGAGGCGTAGGGCCGAGACCGCGCGATGGAGAGTCTGGCGAAGGGCGCCAGGCGACATTTTGAGCATTTCGGCTGCCTCGTCCGTTGAATAACCGAGTACGTGGCGGACGACTACCGCAGAGCGCTGCTTCAGAGGAAGCCGGCCGATCGCAGCCAGCAACTCTGATCGAGTCGAGTCTGGCTCGGTATAAGAGCCGCTGTTGCGAGCGTCGTCTAGTTCGTAGGCGGCTCGATTGCGGCCGATCTTCCATCGCCGGCGAGCAAGATTGAGGCCGGTTGTGAACAACCAACCCTCTGGACTCTCATGGTTGCTGACACGATCCCACCTGGTCAGAGCCTTGACGAAGGCCTCCTGAGTCAGCTCTTCGGCTACGCCGGCGTCGCCGACCACGAGGCGAAGCGTTCCGGCAAGGCGCCCGTATTGAGCCTTGTAGAAGTCGTTGAAATCGACGGTGACGGTCACGGTGTCCCCATTGAAAGTTCGAACAAGCGGAATTGGCCCGGTGGCATTGGGGGCAACGTAAGCACTCACACACTTAAGAGGCTCGATGCCCGGAATTCGTCACTGAATTTTTCAGGAATTCTTCTTTCAACCGTAACGAAAGATCACACCGTTGCCTGCCGATGAAAACGGGTAGAGATGAAGAAGGGCAGTATCTTCCGCCGGGCGATGGTCACAGCAATTGCGACCTCGGCCCTCTTGTGCGCCGGTTTACCGACGATTGCCGGTGCCGCCGACCCTGCGCGTCCCGACGACACCTACGACGCCGGACATCTCATCATCAAATTCGCCGATGGCGCTAGTGCGAAAGACGTCTCTTCCGTCTTGAACCAGTACAAGCTGACACTCGATACTCCACTCGAAGCTGCCGACGCGGACCTCTACAAGATCAAGAGCAACAAGGGTTCTTTGTCGATAGCCGAAAGCCTCAAATCCGACTCGCGTGTCGACTTCGCCGAACTCGACTACGACGTGCGACCATCGTCGATTACGAACGACACGTCCATTGCAAACCTTTGGGGCCTCGACAATACGGGCCAGACAATCAATGGGCAAGCGGGAACTGCGGGCATCGACATCAACGCGGCGGATGCATGGCCTACGACCACAGGGAGCGGAGTAATTGTCGGCGTGCTCGACGAAGGCATCGACATCAGTCACCCCGAACTCGCGTCGCACATTTGGACCAACACCGCGGATTGCAACAACAACGGTGTCGATGACGACCACAACGGCTACATCGACGACTGCCACGGCTGGGACTTCTTCCACAATGACAACTCCGTATACGACCCCACCGATGGAGAAGACCACGGCACGCACGTTGCCGGAACAATTGCTGCGGCGAAGAATAACTCGGCAGGCGTAGCCGGTGTTGCGCCTGACGTAACGATCATGCCGTTGAAGTTTCTGGGGCCATCGGGTGGAAGCACATCGGATGCAATCACCGCAATTCAGTACGCGAAGGACAACGGCGTGCGGATTATCAACTGCAGTTGGGGCGGTGGTGCATATTCACAAGCCTTGAAGGATGCGATGGCCAATTCGGGCATCTTGTTCACAACCGCAGCCGGCAACAATGGGGACAATCTCGCCTCGGGACCGGAATATCCGGCGTCATTCGACATTGCCAACCAAATCACGGTCGCCGCCGTCGACAACCAAGGCAACCTGGCTTCGTACTCGAACTATGGCGGCACGACCGCGGTGGGCGCGCCGGGCAATGACATCTACAGCACGCTGCCGAAAGTTCCCGAAGCTTCGGTTGCCGTCGACAACACACCGAGCAGTGCCGGATGGCGAACTTCGTTCTTCGGTTCGGGTCTCGAAGACTTCGTCGGTGCGAGCACACGACGAGATCTGATGCAGAAAGAACTCACCCGACTCGGCGTCGCGTCGGGCGACCCAGTCTTGATTGTCGACGACGACGAATCGTCATCTGGTTCGTCCGCCACTCCGAACACAAACGGCTATTACACGGCAGCTCTGTCTGCTGCGGGATTCACGAATGTCTCGACCGTGGACGTGACGAAAAACGCGAGTGGGCCGTCAGCCGCAACGATGGCCGGCAAGACCGTTATTTGGCAGACCGGTTATGCGATCGGCTCATCCTCCATCAAGACTTTGACTGACGCCGACCTCGGCGCACTGACTACGTTTCTCGACGGAAACGGCAAGCTTATTCTCGCCGGGGCCGACGCAATTTGGCGAAATGAAACCGCGACGCTCGTCACCGACTACCTCGGAATAACGTTTGTCCAAGAAGGTGATGCGCGCACAACTGTCACCGGCGCGCCAGGCGGTCCGTTTGCCGGAATGACGGTTTCGATCGCGGGTACGGAAAGCCCGAAGTCGGTCCGCAACGGCTACTCGGACATCGTCGCGCCGCGCATGTCGAGCGCCGACCAAGTGTTGACCGTCGGCGCAGCATCAGACTGGTCGGCTGCATACGGGTACAAGAGTGGAACGTCTATGGCCGCGCCACACGTAGCAGGAGTCGCCGCGCTGGTTGCCGCTATTCTCCCGAACGCGACCGCACAGGCAATCGTCAACCACGTACGCGCGAGTACGCGTGGATTGGCATCTCTCGGCAACGGCAAAACCACGACCGGTGGAATCGTCGACTCGGGACGCGCCGTGCAAAGTGCGCTTGGAACGTTGCCCGGATCCGCGCCGCCCCCTACTACTGGTACTACTGGTACTACTGGTGACGCTAACGGATACCGCTTCGTAGCAAGTGACGGTGGAATCTTCAGTTACGGCGGCGCAACATTTGCCGGATCCGCCGGAGGCGAAAAGCTCAACCAACCAGTCGTGGGAATCGGCGCGAAGCCCGACGGAACCGGCTACTGGCTAGTTGCACGCGACGGCGGAATCTTCGGCTTTCACGCACCGTTCTTCGGCTCCGCCGGTGCAGTAAAACTCAACCAGCCGATTGTCGGAATGGCGGTCACGCCAACCGGCAATGGGTACTGGTTAGTCGCAACCGACGGTGGAATCTTCAGTTACGGGGACGCGCGATTCTTCGGTTCCACTGGCGCAATCAAACTCAACAAGCCGATTGTCGGCATGGCCGCGACTCCGTCGGGCAACGGCTACTGGCTCATTGCATCTGACGGTGGAATCTTCAGTTACGGGGACGCGCGATTCTTTGGTTCCACTGGTGCAATCTCGCTGAACAAGCCAATCGTGGGTATGGCAGGAACACCGTCGGGCAACGGATACTGGCTCGTCGCATCAGATGGCGGAATCTTCAGCTTTGGTGACGCTGCATTCTTCGGTTCGACGGGTGCAATCTCGTTGAACAAGCCAATCGTCGGCATTGCTTCCACTCCGACCGGTCACGGCTACTGGCTCGTCGCATCAGATGGCGGCGTGTTCAGCTTCGGCGACGCTGCCTTCTTCGGCTCAACCGGCGCAATAAACTTGAACCAACCAATCGTCGCAATGTCCCGCTGACACCCGCCTCCCTCGACGACCGTTGTCCCCTCACGCGGACTATGTCTGGATGAGGGGACAAAGGTCGCAGTGGGAGCTGCTACGAATAACGAATTCGGGTGCGAGCGCCGGCGTAGTGAATCGCTTCGAAGGCGATCAGACACACGAGCACTGCTGCGGTCATTGACAACGCAGCCAGCGCCGGCAGCTGTGCGGCAATCAGAATGAGCGCCAGACAAATGAAAGCGGCGACTACCCGCGGGACGCTGAGCGAGTGCACGTTGCGATAACGGAATGCAACGATCGCGAGCAGGTACAGGCTGACCCCACCGAACAAGGCATACAGCGGCACGCCGGTCAACTCGTGAGAGCTGTGCGTGGCGACATATGACATGACCTTCTTGAGACCGACTGCGAGATAGATAATTCCCACGATCATCGGGAAGTGAAGATACGTGTAGGAATCGCGCGCAAGACGTATGCGTTCAAGGCCTTCCGCCGCGGCGAGAACGCGTTCGGCGAACACTGCTGTGACGTCGAAATAAGTCCACCAAAGCGACAGCGAAATGAGCATTCCGAGCAGCGCGGCGATGATGACAGACGAAGTAATCGGAGCCTGACTCGCACCTAGCCCGACGGCGACAAAAGATTCGCCGAGCGCAACGATAACGATGAGTCCATGACGTTCTGCAAAGTGTGCCGCCATCGGTGGCCGCCAGTTCGTTCCGCCGAAATAGACTCCCGCATAGTTTGCAAACAATCCCGCAAACCACAGAACGGTTTGTGCCGGACCCCCCATGAACGCGCCGACAACCAACAGTGTGCTCGAAACGCAGACGGCCGCGCCCATGCGCAAAATCTGCCCCTGCACCTTGCTATCGCCTTTTGCGGCAAGAAAATAGACCGCGATATGGCTGATCTGGACGAACGCGAGTGCTCCCGCCAATACGAGTGCAGCACTCAGACCTCCACCGTCGCGGGCCCACGCACGTGGGATCGCGAGCCCGGCAACGAACATCGCCGCAATGCCGGCGATCATTCCGCCGCGCACCACTCCCGCGTCAGCTTTCGAGTGGTTGCCAAGCCATGAGTACGAGCCCCACGTCCACCAGATCGACGCAAGCAGAACGAGCCCGCGAAGTGCACCGCGCAACGTGAGATCCGACGTCATGAGTGCAGTCACCTGAGTAAACGCGAATACGAAAACGAGATCGAAGAATAGTTCGATCGTCGTTACGCGATGGCTCTCGTCTGTCGGCTGAGCAAGAACCCGCCCTGCGCTCGTCACATCAGTAGCGGTAGTGGTCGGCCTTGTACGGTCCGTCGGGACTGATACCCAGATAATCGGCTTGGCGCGGACTCAACTTCGTCAACTTCACTCCGAGTTTGTCGAGGTGCAAGCGCGCAACCTTTTCGTCAAGCGCCTTCGGCAGTACGTAAACGCGATTTTCATAGTTCACCGAACTTCCGTATAGCTCGATCTGGGCGAGAACCTGGTTGGTAAAGCTGCACGACATCACGAAACTCGGGTGACCCGTGGCGCAACCGAGATTGAGCAAGCGGCCCTCTGCAAGCACGATGACGGCGTGTCCGTCGCTGAAACGCCACTCGTCGACCTGCGGTTTGACATTTATACGCTCAATGCCGGGCGTAGCCGCGACGCCGGCCATGTCGATCTCATTGTCAAAATGACCGATGTTTCCGACGATCGCGTTGTGCTTCATTTGCGACATGTGGCCGGCGTTAATGACGTCGCGGTTGCCCGTTGCCGTGACGAACACATCGCCTTTGCGGACTACATCTTCAAGCGTTGTGACTTCATAACCCTCCATCGCAGCCTGAAGCGCGTTGATGGGATCGATCTCGGTTATAACGACGCGCGCACCCTGCCCGCGCAGTGACTGCGCACAGCCCTTACCAACGTCGCCGTAACCACAAACGACGGCGACCTTGCCGGAAAGCATCACGTCTGTTGCGCGCATTATTCCGTCGACGAGCGAGTGGCGACATCCATAAAGGTTGTCGAACTTCGACTTCGTCACCGAGTCGTTGACGTTGATCGCCGGAAACAAAAGCGTTCCCGCTTCCATGCGCTGATACAGACGGTGAACACCGGTGGTCGTTTCCTCGGAAACGCCGCGAATGCCGTTGCCGATTTCAGTCCAGTAGTTGCCACCCGGCTGAACCGTGCGTCGCAACACGTCGAGCAGCACGCCGTACTCTTCGCTGTCATCTTCACCCGGCTGTGGAACAACGCCCGACTTTTCGAACTCGGTGCCAAGATGAACAAGCATCGTTGCGTCACCACCGTCATCCAGGATCAAATTGGGGCCGCTTGCGGACCCATCAGATGAACGCGTTGGACCAGTGGGGCCGCTTGCAGCTCCGTCACCTGCGGGCCACTTCATGATCTGCTCGGTGCACCACCAATACTCCTCGAGTGACTCGCCCTTCCAGGCGAATACCGGAATGCCGGCAGCGGCGATTGCAGCCGCCGCGTGGTCCTGTGTCGAAAAGATGTTGCAACTCGCCCAGCGCACCTGCGCACCAAGATGAACAAGCGTCTCGATGAGCACAGCCGTCTGAACTGTCATGTGCAGCGATCCGGCAATTCGCGCGCCGGTGAGTGGCTTTGATTGGCCGAACTCTTCACGAAGTGCCATGAGACCAGGCATTTCGACCTCGGCAAGATCGAGCTCCTTGCGGCCGAACTCCGCAAGCGTTATGTCTGCAACCTTGTAAGCCTCTTCAGCCATGCCGATCCAATCTTTCGTGAACCCGAGGAGTCTAAGAGAACTCAACTCTTTTCGGGCGGCCGCTCTCCGAGGGTTAGGTTGCGACCTTTTCCCACATTTGTCGGGGCAAAGTGTCGCAAGCTGATGCACGCCACTTGCCCACCCAAAGAGGATGCGACCTTTTCCCACATCATATGTGGCAAAAGGTCGCGACGTGCGGCCGGGGGGCGACGTGCGGCCGGGGGGCGGCGGGATCAGCGGTGAGGGTGAGGGTGAGGGTGAGGGTGAGGGTGAGGGTGAGGGTGAGGGTGAGGGTGAGGGTCAGCGGTTGGAGAGCTCGGCCTTCAGCTTGGTGAGGTACTCAACAGGGCCTGGGTCGATCTTTTGCTGGATCGCCATGTGGAGCGACACGTAGTCGCCGAACATCACCAGATCCATCAGTTGTGCCAGGCCACCGTCGCCCTCGGCTCGTATGTTTTCGATCTGCGCAACGTACTGTCGAACGTGGTTGGGAATGATCTCAAAGCGGCGCGCATTTTGCGGGTGCTCTTCATCGTGGCGCAAATTGACAACCGCGAGGCTTTGGCGCGTCACGTCTGCAATTGCATCCCAGCCGACGACTTCGTTATGGCAAATCTCAGGCATGACCGCGAAAAAAGCAGCCTGCTTGGCATTCTCGTTGATCTGCGTCTTCCAGCGCTGCGCTGCTGCATTGCCGATTGCACCTGCAGCGTGGGTGATAACCATTTTGCCCTGCAGACGCTGCGCAAGCTCTTCGGCCGCATTGCCGGGCTGAGAAAGTTCATCACGACGCTTCTTGACTTGCTCGAGCGCGTTGTCGATCCATTGACGTGCACCGGGGAACAAGCCGATGTCTTCGAGAATTGCGATTGCAGGAGTTGCAAGCGCGCCGATCGCGGCACGCGGTTGGGGAATATTTTTCGGGACGCGCACAACGGGCGCCCCCCAGCCGCCTGCAAGCTCGGCGAGCTTGCCACCACTCGTAATGCAGACCATCTTTGCGCCCTGCACCGCAGCATCTGTGGCGGCCTCAACGGTCTCTTCGGTATTGCCACTGAAAGAAGACGCGAACACGAGCGAGCCTTCGCCGACAAACGCCGGGATCTCGTAGCCCTTGACAACTGTGATCGGAACGGGAACGAATGGCGCTGCTGTTGCAACCAATACGTCTCCGCCGATGCCGCTACCACCCATTCCAATAACAACGATGTTCTCGATGCGGTCTTTCGCCGGCAATCCTTCCAGGTCTTTCGACGCGCGTAGCGCGTGTTCCATCTGATCCGGCAGTGCGTAAGCCTGGCCGAATAGATCCTGTGAATCGAGTTCCTCAATAATCGTCATGACTAACTTTCTTTGGCAGCGGTGCGAACTGCAGCACCGGAATCGATCAGTTTTGAAAGCCGAGTGTGCTCGGTGTCGTCGACCGAACGCGAATCATCGATCAACAAAACAGGGATGTCATCGCGCACGTCATACACACGGTGCAGGCGCGGGTTGTAAAGAACGTTTTCGTCGCTCAAGTATTCAAGCGACTGCTTGTCTTCGGGACAGACCAACAATTGCAACAGGCGTTCGTCAAGCATCGCTAAACGGCCTTGATCAGCGCCAGGATTTCGGCTGTGTGCGCTTCACACTCCGAAGCAGTTGCAGCCTCGAGGTTGAGCCGGAGCAGCGGCTCGGTGTTTGACGGGCGAAGACTGAACCACCAATCGCCATTGTCCACAGTGAGCCCGTCGAGGCGGTCTTGAGCAGCGGACGAAAACAACTCGGAAACGTGTTCGATAGCCGCGAGCGGGTTGGGTACGACGCTATTGATTTCGCCCGATGCTACGAAACGCTCGAACGGGCGGCGCATCTCCGAAAGCGGCTGACCACTTGCGGACATCATGCCGAGAATGATCATTGCCGCAATGATTCCCGAGTCAGCGAAATAGTTCGCACGGAAGTAGTAGTGACCGCTGTGCTCGCCGCCGAACACGGCGTCGTGTTCGGCCATCACACCCTTGATATACGAGTGACCGACGCGCGTGCGAACGCCGTTGCCGCCGTTTTCGGCGATGACTTCGCGCACAGTTTTCGAACAGACGACGTTGTAAACGATGCTCGATCCGGGATTCTTTCCGAGCATAGACTTTGCAACCATCGCGGTTGTGATCGATCCCGAAATCGGTTGTGCTTGGTCGTCTACGAGAAAGACGCGGTCTGCATCCCCGTCAAAAGCGAGGCCGACGTCAGCACCTGTCTCCATAATGCGCGCTTGCAAGTCGCGCAGGTTTTCCGGCTGAAGCGGATCGGCCGGGTGATTGGGAAATGTTCCGTCAAGATCGCCGTACAAGATGTCGAGCTCGAACGGCAGTCCACGAAACACTTCGGGAGCAACGAGACCTCCCATGCCGTTTGCAGTGTCGGCGACAACTTTGAGCGGTCGAAGAGCCGAGAGATCTGCGAACGAATGGACGTGTTGCACGAACTCAGCCATCACGTTTCGCTCGGTGACCGCGCCCTGCTCAGGGCCCGGACCAGGTTCACCGGCTTCGACCATTTTCTTCATCTCGGCAAGACCGGTGTCGAGACCGACAGGCCGGGCGCCTGCACGGCACAACTTGATGCCGTTGTACTGCGCCGGGTTGTGCGACGCGGTGAGCATGACGCCCGGCGAGTGCAACGCTCCGGCGGCAAAATAAAGGAGGTCGGTGGAGCCCATGCCGAGATCGACAACGTCGACACCCTGGCTGGTGATGCCCTCGGCAAATGCCTGCGTAAAATCCACACCGGACGGCCGCATGTCCCGGCACACCAATATTTGGCTCGGCGCCTCTTCTTCATTCATGAGCTTGGCAAACGCCGCTCCGATTGAACGGCACAGGTCAGCATCCAGCTGGTCCGGAACTGTTCCCCTGATGTCATATGCCTTGAAGACGGCATCGATTTCGGCCACTTACCTGCCCCTCGTCTGAAACTCTGTCGGAGCCTACAGAGTCGTGCCGTCCCCAAAGAGTTTCATCGCCTCTTGGATGCCTGGCGCTCCCTCGTCGCTCGTGCCAGACCTCCGGGTCGCTGATTTTGAGCAACCACCTCTTTGATGCGTCTTCTCAGCCGTGAACAGGCATCCTGCCGGCCGGACCACGTCCGAAAAGACTCACGGAAC
>JBBSGY010000027.1:0-11614 GCA_038253645.1 Acidimicrobiales bacterium | reverse complement strand
TCGGTGACTTCCTCGATAACTAGCCCGTCGTCTGATGACACATCCGGGGAGTGTAGTTAGAAGACCAGTTAGGGGGTATCGGTAAGGAGTTCGTCGAGTTCTTCGAGAAAGGCATTTGCCTTGTCACGCTCGTCCTTGCGGGCAACGATTCGCGCTTCAGCCTCTTTCGTCGCCTTGGCGTGGAAGCGAGGGAGCGGGCTCATGCCATGTGTATCGGCACGATTTATCCCGAGATTTAGGCCCTGTGCTCCACGTCACAGAGAGCGGCGGGGCGCCTGGCAGCGAGGACACCAGTAAATATCTCTGGCCTGGGCGCCCAAGCGAGAGCATTTAATCGGAGTACCACAAATGCGACACGGACGATTCGTACGGCCATAGACCCACGGCTTTCCCGGGCCGCCGACATCGAAAACGCGCCCATGGTCACCAACGGGGCCCACGTTGGCCTTCATCAGCCGCATGGCGGTCTGAACTACGTGATCGAGCTGATCCTCGCTGATCGCATTGCGCTCGGTGTACGGGTCGATACGGTCAATGAAGAGGGCCTCGCATCGATAGATGTTGCCAATGCCGGACACCACTTGTTGGTCGAGAAGTAACTCGCCTATCAGCATGTTCTCCTCGCGCCGAGCTGCCCGGCGCTTGACCTCTGCGAGATCGAACTCGTCGTGGCCGAGCACATCGGGACCGAGGCCGCGAAGCGACACATGGGTGCGCTCGTCGGACGGCAAAAACATCTCAACCACCGGTGCGTTGAAACAGACGATCAATCGATCGCCACATTCGATCGTGATTTTCGCTTGATAAAGAGGTTTCTTCCAGCGGTCTCCCGCTGAATACACATGCCAAGACCCGGTCATGCGCATGTGCGTATGCAAGGTCAGACCGTTGGAGAAACGAATCAACAGATGTTTTGCACGCGGCTCGACAGCCATGATCGTTTTTCCGACAATACGCTCGACCCCAAGGCCCGGTACCTTCGTACGGGCGGCCGAGACTTCGCGACCTTCCACCCACCGGCGAATCGACTCCGCCGTGCGATAGATGGTGTCGCCCTCAGGCAATCGTTCTCGCGATAACGCGCGCCGGCGAAGCTTCGAGTTCTGTGTTGAGCGGTAGCGCAAAAACTTCAAAGTCTTTGCCGAACAACTCGGCAATGTTCACCAGGTTCTCGATGATCATGACGCCGCCACCCAGTAGCGCCTTGTGAATGAGAAAAGGCGGCGGGTCAATACTTCCGGCATCGACGCCGACCATGCTCACGTGATTGTCAACCAGGGCCTGCGCAAATGCGACGGGAATGTTTGGATCTTGCTCGTAATATTCGGCGTACGCGTAGGTTTCGCTGAAGCCGGTGTATAAAAGTACGATGTCGCCCTCGTTGACTTCGGACAGGGCGGGCTCGTTGGCTTTGCGGATGTCCAATACCCTGCCACGACCGACAAATCGATCGAGCGAATACGCATTCAACATCGCTCCGCCTTCGATCATGTGGCCCGGCGCGTCGAGATGCGTTCCGTTGTGTGTATCGCATTTGAGTGTGTGACCAAGCCACCCTTCGTTCGCGATCGTTCCCGAAGGCCCGATCTCGATTTCCTGGTCGCCCGGGTACACAGGCGTCTTTTCACCAAACGGCATTGTCAGATCAATCAACATGCACCTATTCAACCCCACCGAGGATGTTGCACGAGCGGCCCCGATAGGGCAGACCGTGCAACATCCTCGATAGCTGCGGTTACGGTTCAATCCTGTCTGAGGCTTCGATTGCGAACGTCGCTTCGTCTACCGGGTCAACTGCGATGAGACGCAGGCCCCAGGCATCGCCGGCATTTGGTGACCACGTGTACCACTGCAGCTCTTCGCCACGTTTGCCCAAATCGTCGGGCGGGACCGGCCAGACGTCAGCCGCATCGACAAGCGCTGCAACCGCCCACCAGGCCTTCGAACGACCGGCAGTCATTCCGTTGCGACGCCCTTGTGCTCCCCCGCTTGCACCCGCCCACGCCATCAACGCAAGCGCGTCTTGAAACGAAATATGCGCAACGTCGAGAGCGAGAAAACTTAGACCTGCGACAACCTCTGGTAGACCGCCTGCAACCGCGCACACGTCCATCGAACCATTTGATTCGTCGAGCCACACTCGCACCAATGCGGAGAGCGCCGTTACAGCATCATCGGTCAGGAACTCGGCCTCGCTCGCCGCAACTTTCGTCAACGACAACACGTTCACCACGGGAGCCGGGGACTTTGCTTCCGTCGCGAGGTACTCAGTGGTTTGATACGCCGGCTCCCAAGGTTGCAGCGCGAAAGGCAACTCGAACGTCGACACGTACTGTGCCAGTGACTCGTCATTGCTGAGATCTTCGCCGCGCGCGACACATTCGTACGCGGTGACCGCGCGAAGCGGGCCTTCGGGCAATGACGGCGAAAGCTCAGCCCAACAATGTCGTGACGCGGCAACTTCTGGCAGCGGACCAAGTGCAATCGCGGACGGAGGTGCTTCGATCACCTGCGCAACGAACTCCCCAGGCGCTTCCAGTGCGGTTCGATATTCGGCATGCGCCGCAACTCCCCACAATTGTTTGCCTCGGTCCACCGCGCGCCGGCAGCGGTCTCGCAGTTCGACAAGACCTCGCCAATCGCGCTGTTCGCAGCGGCGATCGATCTCACGCAGCAGCTCGTCAGGGTCACCGAGTTCGATCAGCTCCGAGAGTTCGCGCATTCGCACGACACTAGGGCCCGGAATCTCCTTCGATTATGCGTATTTGACCAGGCCTTTTGGCGTCGGTACGAAGCCCCGGTCTTTGAGTGGTCCGACCACCTCGTCGGGTAGATGTTCAAAGGCGACCTTGCTCAACCGCCCATCGAGCAGATTGACGACCGCGTCGAGTGCCCGGGTCTCCCAGGTGCTGTCGAATGGCCTCATCGCAACAAGACCCTTTGCCCCGCGTTCAACGTAGAACGACAACACGCCATCGACGACTATGACGTACGCGCCGGCGACCCGAGACGGGCCGCGCTCCGGCCAAGGCAGCGAAACGCCAAACGGATTCGCCGGATCGGTCGCTGCAAGGAGTTGAACATCGGGCATTCCCTGCGGGACCGTTTCGCGGAAATTACGCAGACGATCGACTGCTCCGGGCAACGCGAACTGCGCGCCACCGAGACCTGCGACGAAGTAACCACGACGAACACGCCCGCTCTCTTCCATTGCCTTGAGTACCGGATACACGGACGCGAACCCGCCCGGCACGCCTTCGCCGCGCACTGCTTCTCGCGTTAGCACCCCGTGACGTTCCAACAACACTTCTGCAAGTTTTGTCGCAGCGCGAGTTGTCTCCACACTCGAGCCATCGGGTACCAACGACCAGCGACCTTGCGCAGACGGGGGCCCAAGCGACGTGACTCGCGACATTCGCGGGCGCCTGCGTGTCTTGCTCGTCGATGACTTTCCGCTGAAGGCGCGAGCTACCGCAAAACCATCGTTCGTGACTTCACCGGCCCAGACGAGATCCCACAGCGCGTCGAGGGTGACCCGATCAGTTGAATCGACCAATTCGCGAAAGACCAATTCGCGAAAGAAACATGCCCCACGCTCCGAAAGGACCGAGCGAATGTGATCGTGTTCGACGCTTTCCGGGCGCTGCCCGGTTGCAGAAGGCCAGCGCGCAAGCAACAACTTCGCTTGCTCCCAGGTGAAGAGGCGCACCTTGCCGTCTGTGCGACCAAGCGACCCGGCCCCCACCCAAACGACTTCGCCGGCTGCCATCAACTCATCGAGCAGACGTGGGCTGTAATCCTTCACCCGGGACGCCAGCACATCGGCCTCGAGCACGGACGCCGGAATCGGCACGCCGGCCAGCCGCTCAACCGCTTCATAACAGCGCTCCAATCCACGCGCTTCACTGCCGACTCCCTGCCAAGCCGGAAGAAATCGCACGAGGGCTTCGACCTCGGTCGGTTCGATTTCACGACGCAGCACCGCAAGCGAACGCTGCCGCAAAAAGCGCAACACCTCGGTGTCACACCATTCGCGCTCGACACCATCCGGCCGAAATTCACCGTTTGTAACACGGTCATCCTCCGCTAGTCGACGTAACGCCTCCTCGACGCGCCCTACCGGAAGACCAAACCGCTGCGCGGGTTCGCGCGACACAAACGGACCATGGGTGCGGGCATAACGACGAATCAATTGCACGATTGCGTCTGGGGCGAAATCCAAGAACGCTTCGGGAATTCCTTGCGGCAGACCAACGCCGAGCGCGTCGCGGTAACGCGCGGCATCTTCGATCGCTATCAGCCTCTCTTCACCGGCGACCCTTACCTCGACTGCACGGCGCGCTCGCAACAATTCGACAGAGAACTCTTGATCTGAGCGCGCAGTCAGCTCGAAACGTGTCAGATCTCCCAGACGTAACAACACGTCATGCGCTGCATCGAGTGTGGTTGCGTGTCGATCGTCGTCGAGCCGCTGTAGCTCACTGACGAGCGCCTCCAACGCGTGGGGATCAATGAGATCGCGAAGTTCGTCACCGCCTACCAATTCACTGAGCATTCGCCTGTCAAGCGTGAGTGCCTGGGCGCGACGCTCAGCGAGGGGAGCGTCGCCCTCGTACATAAAGTTCGCTACGTATGAAAATGCAAGCGAACTCGCAAACGGTGACGGCGTCGTCGTATCGACCGAGGCAACATTGATCTTGCGGCTGCGAATGTCGCGCAAGAGTTGCGTCAATGCCGGCAAATCAAACAGGTCACGCAGACATTCGCGGTAAGTCTCGAGCAGAATCGGAAATTCGCCGTATTTCGATGCCACCTGTAACAGGTTGGCTGAGCGTTGGCGCATCTGCCACAACGGCGTCCGCGACCCCGGTCGCCGGCGCGGCAACAACAACGCACGCGCGGCATTTTCACGAAACCGCGCCGCAAACACTGCACTTTTACCAACTTCGTTGACGATAAGATCATCGACTTCATCAGGGTCAAGAAGCAACGAATCTACCGGCGGCGCTTCATCGGCCTCGGGCAATCGAATGACGATGCCGTCATCGCTCCAGATCGCCTGCACCTCGACGCCGAGACTCGAACGGATCTTCGCTTCGATACCCATTGCCCATGGTGCGTGTACCTGCGCGCCGAACGGCGAAAGCAAGCAAATGCGCCAGTCACCGATTTCGTCACGAAATCGCTGCACGACAAGCTGGCGATCCGTCGGAAGTGCGCCCCCCGTGGCCTCGCGCTCTTCTGCGACGTATTGCCGCAGATTTTTGACAGCGAGCTCATCAAGACCCGCGCGTTCGTTCAACTGCGCGTCTGTTACGTCGTCGAGTTTCCGCAAAAATTCGCCGACAGCGGCGCCCAGCTCGAACGGACGCCCGAGCGCGTCGCCGTGCCAGAAAGGCATTTTGCCGATCTCACCAGGCGCGGGAACGACGACAACGCGATCACGGGTGATCTCGATGATCTTCCACGTAGTTGCACCGAGCAAAAACGTTTCACCGACCCGGCTCTCGTAAACCATCTCTTCGTCGAGTTCTCCGACACGTGACCCCTCGGGTGTGAATACGCCGAACAGGCCTCTATCAGGAATGGTTCCACCGCTTGTAACAGCCAACATCCGCGCACCGCTTCGCGGGGTGAGAGTCGAAGTGACTCGATCCCAAACGATGCGCGGCCGGAGTTCTGCGAATTCGTCACTTGGGTAGCGCCCGGCAAGCATATCGAGCACACCCTCGAGCGCGGCGCTGCTGAGCTCGGCAAACGGATACGCGCCGAGCACAACCTCTGCCACCTCGTCAACCGTTACACCTTCGTCTGAACCGGCAACCATCGCGACGATCTGTTGCGAAAGAACGTCAAGTGGGTTGCGCGGCACGCGAGTGTGCTCGATGAGGCCCGCCTGCATGCGTTCCGCAGTGACGCTTGCCACGACGAGATCTCCCCGAAACTTAGGGAACATCGTTCCTTTCGACGGCGCACCCACTTGGTGGCCTGCACGACCAATGCGTTGCAAACCTGCCGCAACCGACGGCGGCGCTTCGACTTGAATCACCAGGTCGATTGCACCCATGTCGATACCCAACTCGAGACTCGACGTGGCAACAAGCGCAGGTAATTTTCCGGCCTTGAGCGCGTCTTCGATTTCAAGGCGCTTTTCACGTGCAATCGATCCGTGATGTGAACGCACCAGCTCGCCGACCGTGTCATCTTCCTCGTTTGCCAACTCGTTCAGCTTGTTTGCGAGGCGTTCGGAAAGACGCCGCGAGTTGACGAAGATCAAGGTGGTGGTGTGCTCGCGAATCAGTTCGAGCAGCTTGGGGTAGATGGCGGGCCAGATCGAAGTGCGCACCTCGGGCGAACCTGCAGCAGGTCCGCTCATGAGAACTTCGCCATCGTTGGCAAACTTGGCCAACTCACCCATGTCTTCGACCGGCACAACCACTTTGAGATCCAGCTGTTTACGAACCCCGGCGTCGACAATTTCCACGCGGCGCTCTAGCCACTCACCCGTAGCGAGTCGCTCGCGACCTCCCAAGAATCTCGCCACTTCGTCAAGTGGACGCTGCGTTGCCGAAAGACCGATACGTTGCACCGGCTTCTCGGTCAATTTCTCCAAGCGCTCGAGTGACAAGGCGAGGTGCGCCCCGCGCTTCGTCGCAGCCATGGTGTGGATCTCATCGATGATTACCGCTTCAACCGATGCAAGTACCGACTTTGCAGCCGATGTAAGCATCAGATACAACGACTCGGGCGTTGTGATGAGAATGTCCGGCGGCCGTCGTGCGATGTCTCGACGCTCGGATTGAGGAGTGTCACCAGTGCGCGTAGCCACCCGCAGCTGAGTAAACGGCACACAACTCCGTTGCGCCTCAAGCTCGATACCGGCGAGTGGCGAGCGCAGGTTGCGTTCGATGTCGTAGGTCAGTGATTTGAGCGGTGAAACATAAAGGACGCGAAGCCGTTTGGCAGCCTCCGGTGCGGTTGCGTTTGCAAATCGGTCGATTGCCCATAAAAAGGCTGCAAGAGTTTTCCCGGAACCGGTAGGAGCAAGAATGAGAGCGTGGTTGCCGCTTGAAATCGCTTCCCAACCCTGGCTCTGTGCAGCAGTGGGTTCGCGAAAGGTTGAACCAAACCAAGCCTGAGTTACTTCTGAGAATCGCTCCAGAGACATTTCGTCTCCAGGCTACGACGCAGGTGAGACACCTTTTTCAAATTTGCTTACGACGTTGTCGCGTTCACCCGGTAGCTTGGAAGTAATGAATGGAGTCAACTGGGAGTACCGCCCACGAATGGCGCAGCCGGTTCTCGTTACGGCCTTCGGCGGCTGGAACGACGCAGGTGATGCTGCAACGGGCGCTGTTCGCTTTCTTGCCGGTAAATGGCATGCCCGTTCCTTCGCAACAATTGACCCTGAGGACTATTTCGACTTCAGTCAGAATCGCCCGATCGTCCGAATCGACGATGCCATTACGCGTGAGATCGAGTGGCCTACTAATCGCTTCACCGCCACCAGCAAGCCGAAGACCTGCAACGTCTTCTTTCTGCATGGCACCGAGCCACAGTTGAAGTGGAAGACTTTCTGCAAGACGATTATCGACGTAGCGAAGATGCTCGGCGTACAAGAGATCATCACCCTCGGCTCCCTGCTAACCGATGTTCCTCACACACGTCCTTCACCAATCACGGTTGCGACCCGTGACAACTTCATGATCGACGACTTCAAAATGGCGGCGGCACAGTACGAGGGGC
This sequence comes from Acidimicrobiales bacterium, assembly GCA_038253645.1. Taxonomy (GTDB): domain Bacteria; phylum Actinomycetota; class Acidimicrobiia; order Acidimicrobiales; family JBBSGY01; genus JBBSGY01. The sequence continues at coordinate 3,868 of JBBSGY010000027.1, read as the reverse complement.
CTACCGGAATCGTCGCGGTCCTCAACCACTTCGCCTTCGAAGCGGGTCTCGAAGCCACGTCCCTATGGGCCTCGGTTCCCCACTACGTCGCGCAAACGCCTTCACCCAAAGCAATGCTCGCGCTCGTCAGTGCCACAACTGATCTTCTGTCTACCGATGTGGATACGAGTGAACTCGAGCAAGCCGCCGACGCCTACGAGAATCAAGTAACAGAGCTTGTCTCATCCGATGAAGACATTGCGAATTATGTGGCGCAACTCGAGTTGACGGACGAAGAAGTGCCTGTCGTCGATGTCGAGGTTATCGCCGACGAAGCTCAGCAGTTCCTACGAGAACAAAACCCTTAGAGCCTTAGGTTATTCACGCCCGCCAGATCGGATCACGGGGCGAGTCGAAATGCGCCTCAGTGACCTCGCCGCGTATAGCTGCGAACGCCAGGTCTTTCCAAAAACCGCGCTGCAACAACGGCTCAGGCATTGAGTCTTCGCCGAACCATCCGATGTCTTCACATTCGAGTGGATGCGCTCGTAGCTCGCCTCCCAACAGCTTGCATTGAAAAAGTATCAGGTGAAACGCATAGGGTGAACCGGCCTGCAGCCCGTCGAGTACGCCGACGATTCGCGCTGGCTCCACATCGAGGCCCGCCTCCTCAGCAACCTCTTTCACAACCAACTCAGCCAAGGAGTAGCCGATGTCGGCCCAACCGGTCGGAATAAACCAACGGTGTGAGTCTGAACGCTTGATGAGTAGCAACTCGCCGTTCTCGTTGCCGGCAAAAGCACCAACGGCGCTTTTTGCTGTTACATAGCCGGCAACTCCGGGAGTCACTCCTTCAAGCCAGCTTTCTGCACGTTCCTGCGCGGCACAGTCAATGCTTGCAGCAATATCGGAGGCGACGTTGAGAACCTCCGCAAAACGTTCGCGCTCGTAATCGCTCTCGGTAAACGCGAGGCCTGTCCTTGCGATGCCGGCGAGGGTTTCGGCCCAACGAACGCGCTCGAATTCTTCCATGCCGAAAGACACTATTACCGGTGTCCCCCTAATGCGATGCGAGGATGTCCGCCCTATTCGATGATGGCAACGTGATATTCACTGTTGTGCCGACACCAAACGCTGACTGCAGACTGACTTCGCCACCATGGCGATCAATAATGCTCTTTACGATGGTTAGACCGAGGCCGGTGCCTTGAATTGCGCGTGCTTGAGCATCGGGGGCACGAAAAAAGCGAGTGAATAATCGAGCCTGCTCTTCAACCGCGATTCCAATACCGGTATCTTGAATCGAAATGTGAACACTGTCTTCTTGTCGAAATGCGTGCACTGTTACGCGTCCGTTCTCCGGAGTAAACTTGATTGCATTACTCACGTCGTTGAGCAAGGCTCGTTCGAGCTGGTTTGCATCGCCGCGCACGGTACCTGTGTCTTCCGCAACGTCTACCTCAATCTGCAAAGACGCGTCATTTGCCGACGGGATCATCGCCTGCAGGACACCTGCAAGGAGGGAAGCGACTTTGACATCGACAAGCTCCACGCGAAATGTTCCGGCTTCGATACGCGAAAGGGTCAGCAAGTCCTCGATCAAACTGAGAAGACGGCGCGAATTCCGATCGACGACCTGCAACATCGATATTTGTTGTTCTGACAGATCACCGCCAAATCCCTCACGTAGCATTTCGAGATACCCGACAATGCTTGTTAGTGGAGTGCGCAACTCGTGAGACACGGTCGACACAAAGTCCGACTTCGATTTGTCTGTTTGACGCAGCTCGTTGACGAGGCGATTCTGCTGCTTTACCAAACTCTCACGCTCCGCTTCGAATCGCTTGCGCGCGGTCACGTCTTGCATCAAAGCAGCCAGGCGTAATTCACCGCCGGTGTGCGTAGTCCACATCGAGATTTCGATGTAGACGGTGTCGCTCGCTTCTTTTCGCAACACAACAGTTTCGAGACGGTGACGCCACGACTGTTCGTCGGTCATCGCGGCCAGTTGCGAGAACCCGCGTTCGGCATTTGCGCGCTGCGAGCTCGGGATGAAACCCGGAATCTCGAGAATTGCAGAGCCCAACACTTCCTTACGGGTCCACCCAAGTGTTTCTTCGGCCTTTCGATTCCACTCGGTAATTCGTCCATTGCGGTCAACCTCGATGAACATTTGCTCGGCGGATTCGATTACCTCGCGCATGCGCTCTTCAGTTTGATTAAGGGATTGCTGCGCCTGCGCACCTTTACCAAGTACGTGTCGGAGTAGCCACAGTCCGCCTAAGAGTGTGAGCAAAGCTGCGACTCCGATTTCACGCAGTCGCAAAGCATCGAGCGCCACCAAGCCGTCCGCAACGGGCACGGAGGCGCGTACTGTCCAACCGTAGGCAGGGATCGGAACATACGCTGAAAACGCCGGCTTGTTATTTAATGTTTCGGTGCCGGCCCAGCGTTGACCACGCTGTTGTCCAACGATTCGCGGATTCATCGACGTGATCAGCTCGTTGCCCATGCCAGGTCGAGCGACTACAGATCCATGAGAGTCGAAGACGCTCAGAGATACACCGTGCGAATCGCGCATACCGTTGACCCATGTTTGAAACGCGCGCGACGCGTCAATCGAAGTAGCCAGAATTCCAATTAGTTCAGTAGTATTCGTGCGATAAATAGCTTGCGCAACAACGACGATGTGCGGCTCACCAGGCGCCCTTGCGAAGATGATTCCTGACACAGTCGGACTGGCGGTCTTGACCGCAGATTGATAAAAGGGCCGGTCTGAGCGCGAGGTACCGATCGCTGCTTGTCGCCATGGTTGGTTAGCTAACATCAGTCCGGTGGGAGAGAGCAGCCCGACAGAGCCAATGTCTCCGTTTGAGCGTTGCAACTCTTCAAGTTGTGCGCGCACTTCACCGTTTGGATCGGCCACGTCAGCACCGGAAGATAGTGGAGCCTGAAGAGTCCGAACGTACGAGGAAGTAATCGACGTGACCGCTGTCAGTTGACGTTCAATGGCGATCGCGCCGGTGCGCGATGTCTCGTCTACGCGCGCCGTCGCTTGCTTGGCAAAGGCTTCATTCCACGCGTGCAAGGGCAAAGCGACCAACAGCACCAGAGCAATGCAGAACAGCGCGCCAAGCGCACTGATCAATACACTTCCGCGCGTCAGCGGCGACCATCTCACGATGCCTCCTCAGCAATGATGCGCCGATCTTCTGACAAAGAGGCTTCTGACAAAGGCGATGTGCTTGGCTCACCTTGGTGGAAACCCGCCCGCGGCATTGCGCCCCACGCGTTGTTGCCACGGCTTGCCCACCACAAAAGGCCTTGGAAGCGCCACCAGCAGTGCAGCTGTCGATAGCCCACATTTTCGAGGAACGACGCGACGAACGAAATAGCCAGGTCTCGCCACGAACGCATGCGGTGAAAAGTGAACTCTTCGACTGTCATGGCTGCAACCGACAGCAAACATCCGTATCCAATCGCAACCACGGCGAAGAGGGCAGCGTAGTTCGTGTTGATCAGCCAATTGTCGAGGCCAAACAAGGCTCCTGCCGCCCAAAGCCCGATGAGAATTGACACCGTGGCGAAGCCGAGCAACTCCACGACCGGCCCCAGCAATTCGAAGAACAGGAAGTACGGCATGACAACCATGCCGATGCGCCCGTAGCGCGGGTTGAGAATCATTCGTTTGTGCTTCCAAAGGACTTCGGCGAGTCCACGCGACCAACGTTTGCGTTGACGCGCAAGGATCTTCAAAGTGGTGGGAGTCTCTGTCCAACAAACCGGCTCGGAGACGAAGACAATGCGATAGTCCCGAATTTTCTGGTTTCGAAGGTGACGGTGGAGTTTCGCGACGAGCTCCGCGTCCTCGCCCATCGAATGTGAATCC
>JBBSGY010000026.1:0-11704 GCA_038253645.1 Acidimicrobiales bacterium | reverse complement strand
CTCGGCCACAACGTCACATTGGAGCCCAAGGCAGCAGCTTGACTGCTTGACAATTCACGTCAGTTGTAAGGCGAGATTGTTACCTCGTCTGTTTTGGCGCGCATCGGTTTACGGTTTGAGGGTTATTTACGTCTCAGTAGGACATAGTCCGCGTGAGGAGACAATGGTCGGTGAGGGGCCTGGCGTTAGCAGCCTTGGCCGGTGCTCGAGGTGCCGCACACGTTGTTTTCGAATGAGTTTCCGGTGCCGGAATTGAGTACCAAGTCGAAGGGCTCGTTCTCGAAGACGACGTTTTCGCGCAATTGGTTGTTGTCCGGAGTGTCGCCACCGAGGCCGGCAGTATCCACGATAACGATGCCACCCGCAGCAGGACTCGGCTGAGACGGAACATTGCCCGCAATCAGGTTGCCGTGCACGCGATTGTTGTCAGATCCCGCGAGCACGAGTCCACCACCGGAAATAGTGAGGCCTATGCCGGGGTCTGTACACGCATGCGTATTGCCTCGGAGCACATTGTCGAAGACGTCGAACGAACCGGACGGGCTCGGCGCGGCGGTTTCGACGACCATCAAACCGAGGCAGTTCCTTTGTGCGTAGTTCTCGCTGATCCAGCCGAACCGAGAGTCGAAAAGAAATATGCCATATGTGTTGTCATGCACATCGTTGCGACTCACAACGACGTTTGCATCTTGTGAGTTCGTCACGGCCACGCCGTATTTCGAACCGGAAGCCGTGCTGTCGATAATCGTGGAATTAAGCGAAAAGTCCGCGACGATTCCGAACACAGCGTTGTCGATCGCCGTTACTCCGGTAACGTAGAGGTGATCGACTCCACTACCGAAAATGCCGGAGTTGCTGAAGCCGGCAACAGTCAGGCCTTCGATGCGAACATTTGCCACTCGGTGTTGCAGGTTTCGATGAGCATCGAATACGCCCGGAATGCAGATGCCGACGACACCGCCCGCACCTGAGCACTCGTTGGAAACGGGGGTTGTCGGCGGCGACAGCGTTGCACCATTTCCGATCAGCGTGATGTTGTCGGCCTTGACTACAAGCGCCTCGTTGTATGTGCCGGGAGCGAGCGTGATGACATCGTCAGGATGCGCAACGTCGATCGCCGCTTGAATCGACTCGCCAGGACTGACGGTGAAATTCGTACGAGCGGACGCCGGTGGTGCAAACAGAGTTGATGTGACAAGTGCACCGGCGCAGATGATTCCAAATAAACGAACAACCCGCAACATGTTCCCCCCAAGGATTGATGCCTGGGAGGTTAGTTCTCGGTTTTGTCCCCGGCGTTGAGAGACTCGGATTCGTGACCGTTATCGTGCGGATATGGCGGGTAACCCTCGCCATGACCGCTCGGGTCGCCGTGGCCACCATGGCCGAAGTCGTACCCGCCCGTGACCGTTCGCTTCACGACGTGGCTCGGACCGGGATAGGCAGGGTGCTCGTCGGTTCCGTTCAGGTCACGGCAAAGCTTGTGTGCAATGACGTAGACGGCGACAGGCACGACAAAGACCAAAACGCGCAGTGCAATCGTGATGTTTTCAGGTGCCACGTGGAAGATCGTCGACAACACGTCGTTGCCCGCCGCAAACGTGATGAGCACGTAGAAGCTCAGCACCGCGCAACCGAACGCCGTGCGGAATGGCTTGTCACGCGGACGGTCAAGCAGGTTGTGCGCTGCGCTGTCTTTGGTGAACTTCGCTTCGAGGAACGGCCAAAGCATCATCGTCGTGAAAGTGATTCCCGGGAATGCAATGCCGCCCCAGAACGCATTTGGCAGCTCGTAATGGCCGATGCGCGTTTCCCAGCCGGGGATGAGACGCAGAACACCGTCGGGCCACGCCATGTACCAGTCGGGCTGCGACGCCGACGAGACCGCTGCGGCGATGTCGGTGCTGTAGAACGGACCGAATGCCCAGACCGGGTTGATCTGTGCAAGACCACCGAGCAACGCGGTGACGGCTGCGACCAGCAGCAACAAGCCGAGCATCTTGGCGCCGAACGTCGGGAAGATGCGCGTGCCGACAACGTTTTTCTCCGTCCTGCCCGGGCCGGGGAACTGCGTGTGCTTCTGGAAGAAAACGAGCCCGAGGTGAGCGCTGAGCAATCCGACGATGACGGCCGGAAGTATCAGAACATGCAGCGCGAAAAAGCGCGGGATGAGCGTGCTGGACGGAAAGTCGCCGCCGAAAACCAGGTTGCCCGCCCACACTCCTATTACCGGAATTGTCAGCAGGAAGTTGTACGCAACACGAACGCCGGTTCCGGAAAGCAGGTCGTCAAGCAAGGAGTAACCGAGCAGTCCGTTGAACATCGAGAAGATCAACATGTTGATGCCGATGATCCAGTTGAGCTCACGAGGCTTACGGAATGCCCCGGTGAAGAACACACGCAACAAGTGCACGACCATCGCCGCAACGAAAATGAGTGCTGCCCAGTGGTGCATCTGGCGCATGACGAGGCCGGTGCGAATGTCGAAGCTGAGGCGAATTGCAGAGTCGTACGCTGCCGAGATCGGCACGCCCTTTAGTGGCGCGTATGAACCGTTGTAAACGACCTCTCGCGTCGAAGGCTCGAAGAAGAACGTGAGAAACACGCCGGTCGCCAGCAGAATGATGAAGCTGTAGAGCGCGATCTCACCCAACATGAAGGACCAGTGATCCGGAAAGACCTTGTTCAGTTGCTTCGGCATGATCTTTGCGACGCCGGTGCGGTCGTCGACCCAGCGAAGCGAGCCGCGGAGAGTGAGAGTTTGCTTGGTTTTCATGAGTTGGAAAGCTTCGTCTTGTGCTTGTCGCGGTCCCAAAAACCGGCACCGATAGGCTCGAGGAAATCATGACGGGCGGCAAGGAAGCCGTCTGAGTTGACCTTCAACGGAAGCTGCGGAAGTGCCCGCGCGGCCGGACCGAACACCGGGCGTGCGCCATCGAGGACGTCAAACGTCGACTGGTGACACGGACACAACAACTGCTCGGTCTTCTTGCGATACAGACCGACAGGGCAACCGACATGCGTGCATATCTTCGAATACGCAACGTTGAACTGCGGCGCCCAGTCTTCCCTACCGGGGCGTGGCTTGAACTCGTTCGAGACCTTGATGAGAAGCACGGCGGAGTCTTCTTTCCGCTCTTTGCCTTCCGGCCAAACCGTGACGATCGATCCTTCGACGAGGTCGGTCGGCCGGATCGGCCGGCCTTCGGTGTTGACGAGGCGCAGGTTGTCTTCCCACTCCGTATGGTACAGCGCACTGCCCGGGTTAGGCCCGAGCGACTTGAGCGGCACGATGAGAGCGAGGCCCATGCTGCCGGCCGCGCCAAGTCCGAGACGCGAAAGAAAACGGCGGCGTGTGACATCTGTCGACGTCCCCTCGATCTGTTCGGCGACCTTCTCAATGTATTCAGGAGGCGACGAAAGGCTGCCGCGGTCCTCGACTGCGACTTCATGGGGGAATATGTGCTTAGCCCACAGGATGACCGCAGTTCCCAGGCCGCCGAACACACCGAACAGACAGATCCCTTCGAGTTGCGTATTACCGCCGGTTGCGTAGACAGCCACGAACCCGATCGCAGAAGCGATCGTGACCAGAAACGCAGGCCCAATCCAACGCTCGTTCAATCTCGGCTTCCAATCCAACGTGCGAGTCCGAGCAGTGCCCCAAGACCCACGATCCAACCAATAAATCCTTCGGAGAACGGCCCGAGGCTGCCAATCGAATAGCCACCCGGGTGATCCGCTGTTTTCAAGTGTTCGACGTAACGCGCAATCGAATTGACCTGGTCGTCATTCAATGCACCGTTGTTGAACACAGGCATCGTGCCAGGGCCTGAACGGATTGCCTCAGCGACTTGCAGTGGAGTTGCCTGATTAAGGCCGGGCGCGAAATAGTCGCGACCCACCGCGCCGCCTGAACCTGTTGCATGGTGACACGCTGCACAGTTGGTGCTGTAAAGCAGATTGCCTTGGACCAGGTCGCCACGTGACGGGTCAACCGGCGGAATCGGCGGACCTTTTGCGAGCGAGGCCACGTACTGCACGATTTCAGCACGCTGCTCGTCGGAGAATGTCGGGTGCCGGCGATTAGCCTGCTTGGTCGGGCCTTCAGCAGGCATACGGCCCGTCGAGAGATAGAAATCGGCCTTTGCGGCACCGGCACCGGCGACGGGCGGAGCAACTTCAGTGCCACCACCACTGACTCCGTGGCAGGTCGAACAAGATTGGACGAACAGCTGACGTCCGGCATCGGGGCCGGTGGGAACAGCGTGGATCGAGTTCTGCGAATAAACGTTCTTGGCGCCCGAACCCTGTGGAGCGCCGGCAGCCGGTGACTGCTTCGGATTGTTCACCGCCGAGTTGTCTTCGCCGGCGTGGGCAGGCGCGCCGGTCGTGATCGCCAGACCACTCGCCACTGCAAGCAGCGCGAGCGGGATGAGCCACTTGCCGAAGCGAGGTGTCTGGGTCCGGCTCATTTGACGAAGAAGAGGACGGTGAACATGATGACCCAGACGACGTCGACGAAATGCCAGTAATAGGAAACGACTTCCACACTCGGCAGGTCACGCGAACCGAAACGCTTAGAGCCGGAACGGCCCAGCATGACCGCCATTGCGATGATTCCGCCGGTGACGTGGGCTCCGTGGAAGCCTGTCATGGTGAAGAAGAGCGACCCGAACGGGTGGCTTGAAACCGTGAACTCAGCCTCGCTCCACTCAAAACCCTGGTTCGTCAAGAAGCAGAGACCGAGGAAAGCGGTGAGGATGATCCAGCGACGAAACGACGTCTTGTTGCCGCGTTCGATCGCGCGCACGGCCATCTGCATCGTGCCGCTGGAAAGGACGAGAATTGTCGTGAAGATAAACGCCCTGGGCACCGGTAGGTGCACGCCCGCCGGTGGCCACGAGCCTGCGGTGATCGATCGCAGGGTGAAGTAGGTGGCGAACAATCCGCTGAAGAACATGCATTCGGACGCGAGGAACACAATGGTTCCGACCGTCAGCGGTGATGCCCTGTGAACTGCTTGGCGGGGGGCTGGATTCGTAGAGATTGTGCTGGTTGCCGTAGACATTCCGGCTCGTACACTAGGCGAGCGACATGGCCCTTGTGAGTACTGCTGTGAACCTCGAACCACTACCCGCGATAGGTCTCTTGGCGACCGGTCTTTTCTATGCGTTCGGCGTCGAGCGGCTCCGGGGCCGGAGGCGGTCGTGGCCGATCACCCGCAGCATCTCTTTCTGGCTCGGACTCGGCGTCATCGCCATCGCCACCCAGTCGCCCCTGGCAGGTCAGGACGTCCGGCTCTTCAGCGCCCACATGGCCCAGCACCTTCTGCTGGCACTTATCGCCCCACCGCTCTTGTGTCTCGGCGCACCCATCACCCTGTTTCTGCAAGCAGCTTCCCGGCCTTGGCAGCAGGGGGCAGTCCGAGTACTTCACTCCCGGGCGGTGCGTGTTCTGACATTTCCGGTGACGTCGTGGATGATCTATACGGGAACGCTCTTCATCTTGTACTTCAGCGGTTTGTACGAACTGTCTTTACACAACCGCGTTGTGCACGATCTGGTGCATTTGCACTTTCTTGTCGCCGGGTTCTTATATTTCTCCGCGGTTGTCGCGATCGATCCGCACCCGTGGCGCATGCCACACGGTTTGCGAATGCTCTATGTCGGGTTGCAGTTGCCTGCCCACGCGTTTCTCGCACTCGCTTTGATTTCCGGGACAAAGCCGATTGCAGGCTACTGGTACGTCACGACAACCGGCAGAGACGTCGCGACCATACTTACGGATCAAAAACTCGGTGCAGCGATCATGTGGATCGCCGGCGACTTTTTGTCTGTCGTATGGATCGGGATAATCGTTATGCAATGGGTCCGCGAGGACGAGCGCGCACAAGCCCGCGAAGATCGCGCCGTGGACGCCGAAGCGAACGCTTATACCTAACGTTCCCGCTTGACGTCTTTTGCTTGTTTGTCCTGGCGTAGCCCGACGAACCTCGGGTGGCGAAGTTTCCCGTCACCGGTCCACTCTGCGAAGCCGACCTGTGCCACCAACTCCGGTGTTGCCCAATGCGCGGTCTTTTCCTTGACCGCATCGACAAACGGAGAAGTCTTGCGCTCGAGACGCGTGAGCTTTGCGTGCAGATCGCTCAGCGTTGCTTCCGAGAATCCGGTTCCCACCTTGCCTGCGTAACGCAAGCCGTCCGTGTCGTAGTAACCCACGAGCAATGCACCGAGCCCTCTGCGTGCGCCCTTCGGATCTGTCCAGCCGGCAATGACCAGTTCCTGCGCGGCGGTGCACTTGAGTTTCAGCCATGCACTCGAACGACCCGAGACGTATGTGGCGTCGGCTCGCTTTGCGACAATTCCCTCCCATCCGTTCTTGCATGCCTGCGCAAGCAGTCCGGCGCCATCGCCATCGAGCGGCTCCACAATCTGCAAAACATTATTGGGTACAGCGTCATTATTGGGTACAGCGTCATCATTGGGCACAACGTCATTGGGTACAACTGCTTTCGCGAGTAGCGCTTTTCGCTCGGTGAGCGGCAGGTGCATCACGTCTTGACCAAGCAAATGCAGGATGTCAAACACGCAGAAAACCGATCTATTCGCATCCCCGCGCTGTTGAAGCGCGGAGAAACTCGCTCGGTCGCCGTCGAATGCAGCAAGCTCTCCATCGATAACAATGTTGTCCACCGGCAACGCCCGAATTGCCTCCATCACGTGCGGAAACCGCTTGTCATACGCCAAATGATTGCGTGACCAGAGCTTCACCTCGTCACCATTGCGCACGGCAATGCAACGCAAACCGTCGAGTTTCGGCTCGAAGATCCAGTCGTTACCTTGTGGAATCGTTTCGCTCAGCGTTGCGAGCATCGGCGGCGTCCACGTTGGCGTCGCGCGGGTCCATTGGTCGGCTTGCGTGTCCCTTTTCAGCTCTTCGATCGTGCGGCCGCTGATGACCGATTCGGGACGGTCTTTCACGATGTCGATTTCCGCGTTTGCAAACTCATCTTTGCGCTTCACCATGATCCAGGCCTCTTTGTCAGCGCCTGCCTTGCTAGTGCGCGTAAACGACCAGCCGCCCTCGAGTTTTTCGCCATCGAACCAGACAGAGAAATGACCGCCCTTGATTGCATCCGTTATCGCAAGCGGTTTCGGACCTTTGTGGCTGATGTTGCGATACGTACCGCGATCCCAAACAATCACTTCCCCGCCGCCGTATTCCCCTTTTGGGATCACGCCCTCGAACGTTTGGTAATCGAGCGGATGGTCCTCGGTATGCACTGCAAGGCGTTTTATTTTCGGGTCATAAGACGGACCTTGTGGCACGGGGAAAGAAGGCATCACGCCATCGACTTCGAACCGCACGTCGTAGTGCATTCGCGTTGCTGCATGCTTTTGAATGACGAACGCCGGCACGCCGCCTTCGGCGCCTGATCGATGCGCGCCGCTCGCGGGCTCGGGAGTCTTTCCGAAATCGCGTTTGCGGTTGTATTCGTCCAACGGCATTAATGAACTCCATTGTCCGGGGCGCACGGATGACATTCGAGTTCGAGCGTCGTGTGATGTAGATCGAACTCGTCAATCAGAAGCTGCTTGAGCCGCGCGCTTTCTTGTTGTGCTTCATGAAGCGTTTCAATGTCGCTCAGCTCGACGTGGGCCGACAGGGCCGGCGAACCCGGAGCAAGAGACCACACATGCAGGTGATGAACGCGTTCGACGCTTCGCTCTGCAGTCAGCGTTGCCGAGATCAAGGCAGGGTCGAGATTGGCCGGCGTGCCTTCCAGCAGTACACGCGTGGTGTCACTCAAAAGCCTTCCGCCTGCAACAACCACCAATATTGCAATCAAGATGGACACAACCGGATCTATCCAGCTCGGTCCATTGAGCAACAAAACAACTCCCGCAAGTACCGCTCCTGCGGAACCCGCCGCGTCGCTGAGCGTGTGTAACGCAGCTGCGCGTACGTTCATGTTGTCGGTCGAGTGAGATCGCAACACACGGGTACTCACAATGTTGACGGCAAAACCGATGAGCGCGACTGCTGTGAGCCCTGCTGCGTTCGTGTGCACGGGCGAATTGAGACGGCCAATCGCTTCGAAAACAATCCAGACACAAACCGCAACAAGGAGAAGACCGTTTCCGAAAGCCGCTATCACCTCGGCGCGACGAAATCCAAAGCTGTGAGTCGGTGATGCAGGCCGCTGCGCCACCCGCTGCGCGCCGATCGCCGCGCCCAATGCCACCGTGTCAGAGAACATATGAGCCGCGTCTGCCGACAGCGCTAGCGAGCGAAACACGATTCCCCCGACCAGCTCGACCGCGGTAAAGATCGCCGTCAGCACAAACGCTGTTGTCAGCGCCGGACCGGCAGAACTCTTGCTCATCCCATGAGTGTGGTTGGAGTGGCTGTCTGCCATACCTCCAGTTCTACCCCGTAAGGGTCTGCCGGCAGTCCAAAGGACCGGGGATGCTCGCAATGACCCCGTCGCCGCGCCAGGCTGGCATTCTTATGGCAGGAGTACACGCAGCGTCGGATTCGATGAGCAATCGGGAAACATTGCCGCTAACCAATCGGATGCGAGGCGTTCTCGCGGTGCTTCTCGTCCCTCTCGTCCTCGCAACCGCGGTGGGAACCATGCTTCTGTGGCCCGATCACCGCAAACATGCAACGCCTGAGAGCCTTGGCCAGCAAGCTGCGCTCGTGAACGCAATGGCAATCGGCGTGCGGGCACAGCCGTGCACGAGTGATCCGTCCGGAGGGGTCCGCTGCCTCCAGACAACGCTTCGCGTGACCTCCGGGCCCGATAAGGGAAAGACGATCGCGCTCGAGATCCCGCAAGGCCCTGGACAGGCGAACGTCAAGGACAACGACAAGCTTGTGCTCGGCCGTACCGTCGGCCCGACAGGCCATGCCGATTACTACTTCTCCGACTTTCAACGCAAGCTTCCACTCGCAGGGATCGCCGCCGTGTTTGCGTTGCTCGTAGTTCTTGTCGGGCGCTGGCGCGGATTCGGCGCTCTGGTGGGTCTATTCATCACATGGCTTGTAATTACGCAATACATGTTGCCCGCGATACTTGAGGGTAAACCGCCCGTGTTGGTGGCGCTAAGCGGTAGCGCGGTGATCGTGCTTCTCGCTCTCTACGTCGCACACGGTTTCAACGCGCGCACGACGACTGCGCTCATCGGGACGTTGCTGAGCCTAGGACTTACCGGCCTGCTTGCAGCCTTCGCAGTCACTGCGACTCACCTGACAGGTCTTGCCAACGAGGAATCGACTTATGTGCAGAGCTTCGCCGGAGCCGTTGATCTTCGCGGCCTCATACTCGGCGGAGTCATCATCGGTGCGCTCGGTGTGTTGAACGATATGACGGTCACGCAGTCATCTGCTGTGCGCGAGATACACCTCGCACAACCGAGACTGAACCGGCGCGCCTTGTACTCATCAGGAATGAGGGTTGGGCGCGATCACATTGCATCGACGGTCTACACGCTCGTGCTCGCCTACACCGGCGCTGCGCTCCCACTACTGATTCTGTTCACGGTCGCGAATCGCAGTTTTACCGATGTTGTCGGCGGCGAGCTCGTAGCCGAAGAAATCGTTCGCACACTCATCGGTTCGATCGGGCTGATCCTGTCCGTGCCGATCACGACGGCACTTGCTGCAATCGTCGAAAAGAGCCGGTTCACGCCGGCGCGAAGAACTACCAACGTCGAACACGAACCGGCCCTCGAGCCGATTCTCGCCGGCACCCGATTTGACGACGCCGAACCGGTGAAGCCAATTCCGGCAATGAAGTCCGCTGCGACCAAATCGAAAACTCGCGGATTCCTGAAGCGCAAACAGCCCGAGTTCAGTCGCAAGATGGGACGTCGTGAACGCAAATTCTGGGAGGGTGACAGTTAGAAATCACCCTCGATTGCGACATCCCCGTAGCGAAAGTGCTTCGGAGCAAGAAGCGCCGGCAACAATGGCATCTGACCTCGAGCCGGCTTCGATCGTCGCCGAGATAAACGCCCAGTTGCACGCCGACTATGTCATCGAGCGCAAGTTAGCCGGCGGCGAGCAAAACGGCGCCTACTTAATCAGGCGCGGCGCTCAACGGTTGGTATTGAAATGGCAAAGCGATCCAAAGAAGGCAACTCAGATGTTGACTGCAGGGGCGGCTGTAAACCACGCCGCTGATCTCGACTGGCCGGTGGCGCGATGGCTATCTGCAGGAGGCTGAAGAACGGAGCTGTGTATGCGCTTCAACAATTCATCGAAGGAACTCCGATCCACGAATTGAACACAAACGCAGCACGTGCCGTAATCAAGACCAACTCAAGTCCGGCGAACGCAGGTTATGCGGATGCAGCAGATGACTCAGCCTACATTGAGGCGATAATAAGCGGTGACGCTGTCGTGGGTCCCCTGAGCAGCATCAACGTATAAACACGCCGCCCTCCCTGCGTTATTTGGCTGTTGAAGTCACCTAACGAAAGGTCGAGCGGCGTGCGGTTGAACAAGGTAGTGAAAAAGCTGACGGGTCTGTGCAAAGAAGCCGTGGTTCGGGCTTGTGATGTGGTGCAGCCAGATGAAAGTTCGCGGCCCAGACTCGTTGTGCACGTCCGTCTCAAACAACGCCGTCGAGGCAAGTGTGGCCGTTGGCGTCGACAGAGCAGCGACGTCCCCCTCCTACTGCATGCCCCCAGGGGCATTTGGTCTCGATTTCTGGGCTATCTGGGGCCGCGCGTCACGTTGCGTTGCAAGTCAGTGAGGGTACGACCACTCTGCTGGCGGTTACAGCGTCGTACAGGCCATGAATGAAACTACATAAAATGTACCCACGAGTGGGTTGGGAGAGCCCGAAAATTACCGGTGCGCGTGAGTGCGTCGTCGAGGTAGCCATACACATTGCAAGGTCCAGCGGCGCCCGTGCTGCAACAATCGGTTCTTCCCGTTTGGGTACCAGCCACCCGGCATTGGGTCCACATGCTGTCGCCCGCGTAATAGTGCGACTCGCTTGTGGCCGTGGCCTGCCCAACGCCAATTTGTCTGCTGCTGATGCTGCATGTTGAGTCCGAGACGGTCCCAGTGCGGCAACCAAACGCGTAGGTGCTTCCACAGGTCGAACCACCTACTGACCGGCAACACGGCTTCGCCGATGACGTCGGCGAGCTTGGCTTCCACCACGCCGTCAGGCTCATAGCGGGTCAGATCAAGTGTGAGCCGCGAATGTTTGAGTACATTCGGCGCTGCATTGGACTTCGAGGCTTGGTTTTGCGTCCTGCAGACTCCACGTGTTCGTCGTCGTTCGTCGCTTTTCCGCAACACTTGCCCGTCTGAACATTGATGTCAACGCACGCTTCGCGTCGCACAGATGAACTGACCCTTGCCTCGAACATCGATAACGATCGTTGTGTCAGGCAACGCCCACGAAGGGCTTTCTAGTGGGGTGACACTCGAAACGCGCGATTGACGAACGGCTTCGAGTACACCCCACCTCGACGCTCTTTGGCGATGGGGTATGGTCAGCATCAGCCTGGCCGGAAAAGGGAAATCAGTGCCACGTACTTCCCGGCTGTTGTGATCGTCTCGAACGACGTCGGTGCCACGTTCGTCACCTTCACACGGAGCGTCGAGGTCAATTCGATGTTGCTCGTGCCCGTTCCTTGCATGATCCCGCTGACGGAACCACCCCTGACCGATCCGGGGT
>JBBSGY010000025.1:0-11795 GCA_038253645.1 Acidimicrobiales bacterium | reverse complement strand
CTTCGTGAAGACAGCTACGGTATACACGGATCTTGGGTATCTCATCGAGACACTCGATCCGTATAAATACGGCGGGCCACCTACCTCACCGGGTGAATGGATGTGTGAGGTCACGCTGCCGATGGGGGAGAACTTGTCCGACAAGCTCGTCAGCGCGGCCCTTGCTGTTTACTGGGGTGGTCAAGGCCCCAGGCCCGGAGGGTGACCATGAGCGATTGGGACGACGAGGAGTATCGGTACCCGCATCAGTGCGAGTGCGACTGGAAATATCACGACGAGCTGGGGGCATGCAAGAACCTTGTCCACGGCGGGATAGTTCGCATGTCTCCCGAGCTGTGTGTGCCGTGCCTGTTCATCTGCGAGAAAGAGCGGGACGACGAGGAGGAGCAGTCGTCCACCTGGTCAGTGCCGACTGAGCAGCAACACGATGAGCACGACGACAACGATGAGCACGACAGCGCCGATACCGATATACATGCGCCCAGTCTCGCACACAAGGAGGAAAAACAGTGAGCGAACAACTGTGGCGATACGTCCCCCGAGGGGAAAGGACGACAGTGGCGGGACAACCGTGGCGAGTAGGAACTTCGTACAGCATTCATGTCTACCAGGGTGATCGACCCGTTGCCACGTTCGTCAACCCTGCCGATGCACAACGAGCAGTAGAGGCAGTCAATGCTAGCAATCGTGAGCCACCTCCGGATACGAGTTGGGTGCGGATGGTCGACATCGAGGAGGATGCCAGGTTAGAAAATCCATGCGGGGACTGGCCTGCACCGTGTAACTGTGACGATCCGGTGACTCACAATGGGCACTGACCAACTCAGCGATGATGACATCTCCAAGATGTTGCGCCCGATGGACGATCTACATGCGACGGTGGATCGAGCAACAATGTTGCCTGCATTGCAATTGTTTACTCATTCGCTGCTCAATGCAACGGAACGTCTACTTGCTGAAATAGGGCGGCAACGCACCGAGATCGTACTGCTTCATCGGGTGTGTGAGTCCGATGCAATCTTCGAGGATCTGTGGCAACAGGAACAGATACGGGCAGAGACAGCAGAGGCCGAGTTGGAACAACTACGTGAGGAGGAAAAGTGACCGAAGCGGGTGAGAAACCACTTCACGAGAAAAGCCATTTTGTGTCAGTACTGCTGAGCTTTGCAGCGTTGTGCTTGTTTTTTGCTTTCATGATCTTGAACTTGATGACCTGGTGAGGAGGAAAAATGGAACTGGTAGGAGCAGGCGATCGTGTTGTGTTCCGAGGCACGAAGGATGAAGGGCTGGTGGTGCGGGCAACGAGCGAGCACGTTTACCAAGTGAACTGGGACGATGGCATGGTCACTGTCGAAGCCGAAGAAGATCTCGTGGTACTACCGACCTAGGGGAGAAAAAATGGAATCGGACACGATCGAGTTGAACAGAATCATCCAAGGTGGATATCCGGGTACGACAGCTACATGGAGCACGGGGACGAACACGATGCAGCGCGTAGTCCAGGAAAAACTTCCGTTGGGTGACACAGTGGATTCTGCGGACGGCATCTGGAGCCTGTACGTCATCTTCCTGGACGGTGATTCCTCCCCGTCAACAGTGCTCGTCTACGAAGGCAGTCAGATGCAGGCCGAAGCACTGTTCGCGGCTGCTATCGAGGCGACTGTTTCTCCGAGGGTATCACTGACACTGCCTGATGACAGCCGCCTGCTGTTGCGCTCGGCAGACATCCATTCGTTCTACCTACAGTCACCGGAAGCACGAGCCTCGGAAGATTCTGAGGAAGCGGAAGACTCGGCGTACGCTGACGATACTAAGGATTCTGACGACGACGAGCCCCCGTACTCGTTCGGCGAAGAGCGAGTGTCGGACACGGAAAACACGCATGCCCAAAGCAGTGCAGCCACCCAACAAACAGCATCGTTCAACTTCCCAGAAAGCTTCCGCTGAGCAACGGGCGGCTGCCTACGCGGCGAAGGAAAAACGCTACGACGCGCACATGGTGCGGCTGCAGGCCCTCTGTGCAAAGGATCGGCACAAGCCGGATATTGAGGTGGTCGATGTCTGTGGCAACCCGCTGTTGTCACTGTGGCTGTGTCGTTGTCACACAGTGCAGTGGCAGACGAAGAATCGGCCGAGATCCTGGGACAAACTCGGCAAGGACGATCTCGTGTGACCCCTGCATTCGTGTCGTTCCTGGCCGAGTGCCCGAACTGTCACAAGCTCACTGTCTGGCGGGAACACTCGACACAGACGTTCGCAGGTACCAGCTCGCAGACGATCGAGTATCTGTTCGGCTGTTGCAACCAGGCGCAGGACATCGACGTGCAGACAGAGGACATGCTGGCCTAGCAGCTAGAATCCCCATGACTCTCGGTCGTCCGGTGCAGCTTCCGGGAGCCAAGGGAAGGAGGGCGGTCCTGCGGCTGGACTATGGCGCGGGGTTCCCACCGGCTTACCTGCTGCCTGTTCCGGTTTTCCTGCCTTCCTCCCGAGCCGCTCCTATCCCACTTGCTGTCCATCTGGGGTAGGGGCGGTTCTATATTTCTAAGACGCCAGTGCGTACAGTCGATGTCCATGAGACGAGCCGGTAAGAGAACGGGAACACGATGCCTGTAGGCACCTCTGCACTGGAACGCCGGGTA
The DNA here is from genome assembly GCA_038253645.1 of Acidimicrobiales bacterium. GTDB lineage: Bacteria > Actinomycetota > Acidimicrobiia > Acidimicrobiales > JBBSGY01 > JBBSGY01. The sequence goes on along the minus strand of JBBSGY010000025.1, from coordinate 9,153 downwards.
CGCAGCATGACAGAGGCCCAGCGCACGGATTTCTACCGGCTGTTGATGCCCAGGATGGTGCCGCAGTACGCACGGCACACCCCGCATCCGAAGCAACAGCTTTTTCTCGCGCTCAATCACGTCCACGAAGTCATGTTCGGTGGTAGTGCAGGCGGTGGGAAGAGTGATGCATTGTTGATGTCCGCGCTCCAGTACGTCGATGTGCCCGGATACTCGGCACTGATACTCAGGCGCACATGGCCCGATCTGAACAGTGCAGGTGCGATCCTGGACCGGGCCAGACAGTGGCTTCGGGGCACAGACGCGATAGAACGGGACGGCGGCAGGTATTTCCTGTTCCCCAGTGGTGCCCGGTTGTCCTTCGGCTACATGCAGCACGAGAATGAAAAGTACAAGTGGCAGAGCGCGGAGTTCCAGTTCTGCGTAGAGCAGGCTACTCCGATTCTCATGGCCGACGGATCGTGGAAACCGATCAGTAAGCTTGTTCCGGGGATGTTTGTGCAGACTCTTGAGGGATCACGGCGGATCAAGCGTGTAATCGCAGTCGGCAGTAAGCCCGCCGTGCGTGTCACTACTCGTTACGGCTCTGCTGTCGTGTCGGAGAGTCATCCGATACTCACACCGAGCGGCTGGGCCTCCCCGGTGGAGCGGCTCTCCAGACGATCCCATGCCGTTGACAGCACTGTCGAAGCGTTCTCGTCGTCGTACTCAGCCGCTCAGCCGCTTCGCGCGTACTCACAGCCGGATCAGCAGCAAGCAGGCGCGCTTCTCGAACGAACTCATCGTCGTACGGGCCGTTTGGAGACGTACGCTTGGCCAACAGATGCCCGAAGCGATTGTGCAGAGTCTGTACTGACACATCGAGCAGGACAGCGGCCTCAGCAGTGGTCTTTCCCCGCAACGCTGTACGCACTTGACGATCCGTCAACTTCACACGAGCAGCATCGACATGCTCATGCGTGTGTTCCAGCCAGTGTGATTTTCGATCCATCAGCTCAAGATTTCTGCGCCTGTTGTCAAGCTTGTTGCGATTGCGATGGTGGACGATCTCGTCCGGGCGTAGCAGTCGCTCAACTATCCCTTCCATCACCAGACGATGCTGTGCAACAGTATTTATTGAACTTCGGCTCGGATGATCTGGAGAATACTCATACAGGTAGCCGGATTGATTCGTTGTTATATGCCCACCCCTATACGAACGAAACCCGTTTGGCTTCCGAGGCCGTCCGCCAGGACCGAGTGACAGTGGCCCCAGTGGGTGAGGCAATGATGTTCGATCTAGAAATTGATGAAGTGTCTCACTATGTGTCATGGTCAGGTATCATATCACGTAACTGCGCTTTTGATGAGTTGACCCAGTTCCCGGAGTCAATGTACGAGTATCTGCATTCACGTCTGCGTAGGCCACAGCTTCCCTGTCTCACATGTGGCAGGCCGGTGAAGAAATACGGCACGGTGTACCGGCACCTGGCACAGAACCGAGTTCGCAGCAGCGAGAGCAGGCCGGTATGCAACAACATCTTCCCGGATCCGCAGATGCTGGAGCAGTACCGCCCTGCAGCAGACGGGATGACACTCTGGGACGTGCCGCTAAGGATGCGATCAGCCAGTAACCCCGGAGGAGTCGGGCACGAGTGGGTGTTCCGGCGTTTCGTGGACGATGCCAGCAAGGATGCCCGCAGTATTTTCGTGCCTTCCTCACTGATGGACAACCCCTCGCTCGACCAGGACAGCTATGTTGAGGCACTGTCGCATCTTTCCGGCATAGAAAAAGAGCGCCTGCTCAACGGCGATTGGTCGGCCTTCGAGCAGGGAAACATCTTCCAGCGTTCCTGGTTCACCATCATCGATGAGCCAAGCAAGGATCCGAACGCACGCCGATGCCGTTACTGGGACATGGCAGCAAGCGAGGGATACGGCGACTGGACGGTGGGCACGCTTGTTGCCCTGGTCAACGGGCAGTGGATAGTAGAGCATCAGGTACGCGGTCAGTGGGGGCCATCGGAAACTGAGACGATCATCCGGCAGACTGCGCTATCAGACGGGCAGGAAGTAGTAGTGCGGATGGAGCAGGAACCCGGATCGTCGGGGAAAACTGTGATCGACAGCTACCGGCGCAATATCCTTCCCGGATTCAACTTCGACTCGGATCGACCGACAGGCAGCAAGGTTGCAAGAGCAACGCCGGTAGCGGTGTCAGCGGAGAACAACAACGTCAAACTCGTGGCAGGGCAGTGGAACAAGAGGCTGATCGATGAGCTAGAACTGTTCCCGTTGGGATCGTTTGACGATCAGGTTGATAGCCTCGCCGGGGCCTTCAATGTCATCGCGTACTCTACTCCCCATGTACGGATCATCGTCTAAGGGAGAGCCAGCATGGCGGCAGCAAAGACTCAACGGGGCAAATGTGTTGTGTTTGGTTGCAACAGAGCGCAGAGATCGAAGCATATGTGCCTGCCGCACTATAAGAGGCAGCAGAACGGCAACACAAGTCAAGATCCTTTACGCACGGACAAAATCTGTGCTGTTGAAACATGCAACAAAGTTGTTCGCACGTCATACGAGCTGCCGTTGTGTAAGCCACACAGGTTTCGTCGTCACTCAGGAGATCTGCGGCCAGTTATCCACTACGTCAAAGACACGCCGTGCAGATTTCCCGGATGCAAGAATCTTGGCCGGACACTAGGACTCTGTGTGGCGCACTACAGACAGCACTGGTTGTACGGTGAGGACAACCTCAAGCCGATCCGTGAACCTACCTACCGATTGATCTCATCGAACGGCTACGTTCAACTCTGGGAGCCTGGACACTCCGAGGCGATGAAGAGCGGCTGGGCGCTTGAGCATCGCATCGTTATGGCCGAGTATCTCGGTAGGCCGTTGCTCAAGGAGGAGAACGTACATCACAAGAACGGTGATCGAGAGGACAATCGACTGAAAAATCTTGAGCTATGGAACGTCAGTCAACCTGCTGGTCAACGTGTCGAGGACAAACTGGAGTGGGCTGAACACATCATCGCGCTCTACAAGAAGAGTGAGAAAATTCGCAAGCTTCGCAAGGTCAGTTAGTCTTTCGGGGGCAGTCAACAGTTTAGCTTTCGGCACGAATCACGTACGCATCATCGTCTAGCCGTGAGCTTTCATGGTTCAATGGCTGCGAGCCAGCAGTATCCGTAGAGTCAAGGAGGAACGATGGCAGAGCAGAAAACAGCCGAGCGCGAGAGCAAGCACGGAGCGCAGAGCAAGGAGTCGGGTAACAAGTCCTCGGACAGCGAGTCCAGCGGCAAGACACGTAACCCCAAGGAGACGACAACCAAGGAAGGCATGCCTCCAGGGACGAAGCTGGTAGAGCGCGACTACGGCGACCGGACGATCGGCCAGCAGGTTCCGGACGGTGACGCACCTGTCAACAAGGCGGCGCAAGATGCAGCCGAGGCGTATCACAAGACACGCAGCGAGTGCCCGGCGTGCCACGTCCACGACGGAGTGCGGGAAGGTACAAGTCACTGTAATTCCTGCGGTGCTTCCTGGCCGTCCGAGTAGGCCGAACAGACCTCTCGCCCGAAGGCGGTTCTTAGGGTAGTGGCGAGGATTACCTGCCTGGCCGCTGACGAAGGCGAGGGTGGATCGTCCTGACCGTGCGTGTCGTTCCTCAAACCCCGGCGTGCACGGCAGGACGATCCTGCACTACAACTGCACATGACTGCATCAACCCAGGAGGACTCCGTGACGGAGATTCCGCTGGACTACGAGGAGCACGGCTTGCTCGTTGCCAGCAAGGACGAACCGCGCATCAGTACAGGTGTCGGCGTCAGCTTTCGAGATATGTTCGCCATAGTGCTCGTCATAATCGGCATGACAGGCGTCGTGCTCACAGTGGTCTACGCCTACGGGATAGCACCGGCAGTGATCGTGCTGTCTTCCATCGTCATGGCGATCGGCCTCATGCTCGCCATCGACACTGACGACAGGCAGTAGCTCATGCGCCTGTTCCCGTCGTTGCAGCACAAGCATGCCGATTCCACGAACGCAACAGCACGGGCGATATCCACCGGCAGCGCTGGTACGTACTCGATGTACGGCAGCGGCAGCTACTCGAACAACTGGGACTTCGAGAAGGCAGTCTCACAGGGTTACGAGAAACTCTCGATCGTCTTCCGATGCATCGACGCCATCTCGCAGAATCAGGCCGACCGCGAGCTGTACGTCCAGGAGGGCACCCAGAACGCAGGGCGCAGAGTTCCGGACGTGCAAGTGAACTACGTGCTCAACCGCCGCTCGAACATCTACGAGACGGCCAAGCAGTTCCGCTACCGGCTCTCCAGCCAATTATTGCTGTCCCGCAAGGGCGCATTCGTAGAGCGGGTCAATAACAAGAGCAATCGGGTGTGCGAGCTGCATCTTCTCGACCCGAGTAACGTCCAGCCGACACAGGATCCGCGCACGTACGTCAAGGACTATAGGATCCGTAGGGCAGACGGCGGCGTGGACACGCTCGATCCAGAACAGGTGATCTGGATAAAGCTCAAGCCGCATCCGCAGGATCCCTATGCGCAGATGACGCCGTTGGCCGCTGCAGGCATCGTGGCCGACACGGAATATCTGTCGCGGATATTCAACCGCTCGACAGTGGCTAACAACGGCAAGCCGGGGCAACTCATCTCAGTGGGCGGATCGCTCAACGCCGAGGATGCCCGCGAACTCAAGTCCCGATTCAACGGCGGTCCATCCGCAGCCGGTAGGACATCGGTGATCGAGGCGAAAGATGTCACGGTAAGAGACTTGAGCGCCACGCCGAGCGAGCTGCAGTATCTCGCAGGACTGGTGAGCACGAAGAACGATCTGCTACTCGCATTCGGCACGCCGGAATCCGTTCTCGGTGATGCATCGGGCCGGACATTCAGCAACGCGGACGCGGAACGGCTCAACTGGTGGATGGACACGATGCAGCCACACTGCAACGCCATCGCCATAGCCTTCGACGTGCTCACCGAGGGCGGTCTGGAGGACGATCTGTTCATCACGGTCAACTACAACGACGTTGACGTGTTGCAGATCGCCAAGCGTGCCGAGCAGGACCGCCTTGCTGGCGAAGTGGCCAAAGGCCTACGCACGATCGACTCGTACATGACCGAGACAGGGCAGAAGGCATTCAATCAGTCGGCCACACAAGTTCTTTGGATCCCGGTGGCGGGCTCGATCCCTACGGGGAGGGACGAGCAGACGACACAAGATGCGCTCTCTTTGGCTTCTCAGGTACAGATTCCTGGATCTGGTCCGGCTGTATCGCCGGATCAGGTATCGGCCTCAGCACAGCAAGGAACACAAGCCGCTCTTGCAGCTTCCCAGTCGCAAACCGACAACACCAACTCAGCCCGAGCGCTCTCTCTAGCCAAGAGCATCGCAGAAAAAGCGCTGCAGATCGTCGCAGAAGGAAAGACCATCGCCGTTCCGTACATCGACGCGGAGGAGCCCGAGGTAAAAGAGGCACCACGAGAGATCGAAGCACCCGTGCAAGCAGTGTTGCTGTCCGACGATTCCGTGCATCCGTACCAGGAACTCCGGACGGCAGTGGAAAGCGAGATGTACGGCCTGCTGTCTGCCTGGACTACCCGTCAGCACACGGAGCTTGACCATCGGCTGTCCGGTACCAAGGCACGCAAGGGCACACGGCACTGGGAAGGAGAAGGTGTCGGAACGAAAGCACTGGACACGTCCTACATCGCCAGCCCGGAATACTGGGCCAACAACATTGCCGATCAGTTCGAGCCGATGCTCGATGACATCTCGGCGAAGCAGATGACACGCACGACGAAGAAACTGCACACAAGCGGTGTCATCGACCAGTACAACAACGAGGGTTTCGGGAATCCCGAGGCAGGCAACATGCATATGCGCCTGTTCGGCTCACAGTCGGCACAGGACACGGCCCGCAGCAACGTCGTAGGCAGTGTCAAGGAGCTAGTGCATGACGCGGCACATCGGCAGTCCGAACGAGTAGCCGAGCGGATCGCACAGTTGGACAAGGAAGGTGCTTCGGTAGCCGAGATAAAAACCGAGGTAGAGCATCTGATCGGCACTCGTTCCCCGTGGCAGCGCAGCCTTGCCACGCTGGCCACTACGGCGATCGTAGAAGGAACAGTCACGAAGACACTGGAGCCAGTCGGTGATCTCGTGCAGCGTCGCTGGAACACACATCGGGACGACGGCAGGATCCGGCCGACACACAAGGCAGCCAACGGCCAGACGGTAACCGGCAGTAATTCCTTCGCGGTAGGCGGTGCGTATCTCGACTATCCGGGGGATCCAACCGGCCCGATCGAGCTGATCGCACAGTGTCGCTGTCATACCAGTTTTGTGGCGAATCACTTCCGGGGTCGGTAGCCATCCGTGTTGCTCAACCATCTTTTTCACGAGAAGAAGTTTCAGCAGCGCTGGGCTGTCTACTCGGTAACAGGCGCGCTCATCTCGCGGCACTGGACGAAGCGATCGGCACGTAATTTTCTCAACGAGCTACAGGCTGCAACGGCAGTGCGCCGGGTGAACGAGTGGTACGTGGCCAAGTCATCTGCCCACTACCACTTGCCCAGTAGGGAAAACAGAAAAAAATGACCCGATACGAGATCGCGGGTTCACTGATCCGGGCCGCTCAGAAGGCCCAGAGGCTTTTGGCGACACTGGATCCGGACGTAGTGACGAAGACAGCCGGATCTACGCGCAGAATCGCAGTCAGGCCGCATAGAGCGCTTCCCGATTGCAACGCGGACGGCACGGCGATCGAAAATCTCGACCAACTGGCCGTAACGATGGGTGTCCATCGCAAAATCGTGCCGTTCTACGTCATCGACAACAAGAATGCTGACTCAACACTGCTGGAGCTGGCGAAAAAAGACATCATCCGTAGTAACACGAAGGATTTTGTTCGCACCGAGGCCGGGAGCCGACGTTTCAATCTCCCGAACGACTCGTTCGCCCAGCGAGACTTCAGAGCCACCACCAGAGGAATCAAAAAAGCGCTCGAAGAACAGCGATTCCGAGCAGGAGTAAACGAAGACAAGAAGTTGATGTATGTCCGGACACCAGCAGGCAGGCGTCGTTACGGCCAGGAGATCGGCACACTCATCGACACGGTTACTGGTCTGCCTGTGCCGAAGCTGCACGGCCCGGATCGGGTAGGCGTCCCGACTCCGATGAAGCTCAGCCCGACTAAGCCGGTGAGGGAGCGCACCACTCGACAGAGTGAGTTGGAAGCACAAGCAACAACGCTGTTCGACATGCAGTTTTCGCCGAACAAGGTCAAGGATCAGGTATCGAGGAAAATCGGCAAGCGGATCAAGGCAGCGGTGGAGGCCAATCCTGCACTGGCCAAGGAGTTTGAGAAGGTCAAGAAGGAACAGACGGATTACCGCATCAACTCGTTCTGGGAGCGTGCAACCAAGTATTACAACAACGGTGGCGACTGGGGCACATCGGCTGGGCTCAACGATTACAACATGGCGAAGTGGAAGGAGAAGTTTGCCGACAAGGCAAACCTACCAAGCAACGATCCTGCATTCGTCGCTGTGGCTAACAAGTATTACAAGGTTCGTCACATAAACATAGATGGCAGTCGCCAGAACTACTACACCGGACTGGCCAGTGATTTCATGGCGCTCTGGGCTGGCACTGCTGCTGACTCGGATGAGCGTGCGATCGCATTCCAGAAGCGTGCCAAGATGAAGTTCGGACTCAAGGATGCTGCTACCGAACACCTCCCCACTGCCTACATAAAACTCTCGCACAGCGATGGTCCGCCATTTTCCGATGCACAGATGGATACCTACCTTGACGCGGTGTATGCCGAGACGCAGGCTGAGCTGAAGAGGCGGAACATCACGAGTGTTGTCCTCAGTCGTGGCATGCGGCTGCCAGAAAAGTCCCACGGCTTAGGCCCTAAGCGTGAAGCCATTGTCACTGTTCGTTCACAACCGTTGTCGGCGTGGACATCGGATCCGAAGATATCGCGGTCATTCGCAGTGGACAACTATGAGAGTCGTCCTGGTGATGCTTTGGTTGGGACCATCGAAGTTCCTGCCAGCCGGATATGGTCGACGGCGGTAACAGGCAGCGGCTGTCTCGGGGAGTCGGAGTACATCGTCCTCGGTGGCAATGACAAGATGCACCTTGCGACACCGGAAGGACATAAAGGATGACCGACATCATCAACATTGACGAGGACGAGGACAACGCCGATTGGATAAAACACGTCGGCTGGGATCTCCCAGTGGATCTCGAACCGTTCCTCGATCTCGCCTTCCAGCAGGCCGATCCGGAAAGATGGATTACGAAGATGATGGGCCGACAGACGATGCCCGCGACGTTGCGGGTGCAGCTACCGGCCAAGCTGGATCCGATACAACAGCAGCACAAGTCGATGAGCACGATGGAAACGAAGATCAAGCACGTCAACTCGCGTGCCGGGGAGGCGCGCTACAACCTTCCACTCGGTGCAATTATCCGGGAGCGCGGCGACAAGATCCCGTTCAAGCCCAACAAAGTCACGATTCATCACTCCAATACTGACGGCAGCGCAGCAGTAGTAGCCAGCCAAGGTGTGAAGCACAGCGTTGTCATGCATCCGACAATGGCGTCAGCACAGAAGCATGCGGCAGAGTTGATGGCCCCAGACAAGAGCAAGCCGAAGGACAAGGGGCTCGTGCATCTGTTCCATAACATCGAGGGGCGACTGCACATAATTTCCGGCAAGGACGTGCGCTCCCAAATGCCGACCGGAGCTTTCGAGCATGTCGGTTCGGTCCGAGTTGCACCCAGTGGCAGTGTTGTTGCAACTCCGCTGCCCAAGTCGGCTGCCAAGCGCAAGATCATGGTCAAGAACACGTCGCACTCGACAGTGAAGGCAGCACTGCAGCATCTGTCCGGCAAAGAACCCAGTGCTACGAACGACGACGGTATTTTCGCCGTGACGATGAAGCTCCGGGATGCCATCAAGGGTGTCCATAGCAAGAACATGCGCGATGCCAAGCCGGGTGAGAAAGTCAGTCCAGGAGATATCCGGATTCCTCCGGGCAACACACAGATCGAAGTCGCCCGGAGTGCGGACCACAGGCTCCAGGTGCGTAGCAGGGACATGATGGGCCGGATCCAGTCAACGAT
>JBBSGY010000024.1:0-11886 GCA_038253645.1 Acidimicrobiales bacterium | reverse complement strand
CTTGAGCGGCAATAACAAGGAGCGAAATGCGCGGACAAGCAAGATATATGTCACCAGCAAGATGAGCGCGAGCGCAACAGGGAAGTTGCCGTAAACACCCTTGAGGAAGTCGAGCTGCGTCGCTCCGACACCGGCAACACCTACGACACCCGACATGTCTTTCACCGCGCTCTTGAGATCGCGTACCGGTTTTGTCGTCGTCGCGTCAGCGGTTTCGTTGACGGGAACGGCAAGTGTAAGTGCAGAACCATTGCGTTGACCGACCGAGCCGGTTTCGACGAATGCTGTCGCGATTCCGGTAATTACCTTTGCCTTCGTGACAACTGCGGGTGCAACGTCGTCAGAAGACAGGATTTGTAGTGGCGTAAGAGCTCCCTTTGGAATGCCACCTTTAAAGAGGGTCTGCGACGCTTCGTATGCCGGACCGCTCTTGGCTAGCGCGTCGGAGTTTGCATTACCGATGCGGATTGTTGTCGCAGGCACGATCAGAAACCCGAGTAGCACAATTGCGAGAAGTGTTGCAGGAATGCGGTGGCGCACAATGAGCCTGCCCCAACTCGTCCAAAACCTGCTCGGCTTGTTTTCGTGCCGGATCTTCGGCCAGTCGACCTTTGGAGCGAAGCTCGAGAGAATTGCCGGGAGCAACGTTGTTGAAACGGCGATGCTGATCAACGGAATCAGTAAGCCCGCAATGCCAACCGAACGGAGGAACGGAACCGGCAGAATGATCAATGCGCAAAGGCTTATTGCAACAGTGAGCCCGCTGAAGAGAACAGCGTGACCGGCTGTCTCCATTGCGCTGACGACAGCCTCGCGGTTGTCGCGACCGTGGTCACGTTCCTCTCGCCATCGCGTGACGATGAGCAGCGAGTAGTCGATTGCAACACCGAGGCCGACCAGTGCAATCAGGAACTGGACGATTAACGAGATGTCGGTGAACAGCGTCAAGAACAGCACGATGAGAAAGGTCGTGAGAATCGAGACACCGGCGATGAAGAGCGGCAGAAGTGCAAGGAATGAAGCGAACACAAAGGCCAGAACGGCCAGCGCTCCAAGCGCGCCGAGGACGAACTCGGCCAACACTCCGGAGTCGGTGCTGGTGTCTCCATTTGCCCGTAGCTCCTCAAGGCCGGAAAGGCTTGCAGTGGAGCCGGCGGGAGCGTGGGCCTTGAGCGATGCTGCAAGCTTGTCGTGGTCTTTGAAGACAAAGCTGTTTTGGCTTGGAAAGAATGCGTAGGCGAACTGGGTACGGCCATCACTGGTAGTGAACAACGGGTCGCCGCCCGACGCTGTTTTATCGACTACCCGCGCCTCGGGAAAGTCGGTCGCAACACCGGCGAAAGCCGCATTCGCTGCAGCATTGTCGAGCTTGGATACGCCCGGTGCTGTCACGACGAGGACGAAGGAATTGTCCGACTCGGTTCCGTAATTCGCCTCGATCTTTTTGGCCGCTTCATAGCCGTCTTGCCCCGGAAGCGAGAAGTCGACGTTGAGTCGTGACGTCGTGATTCCACTCGTGGCGCCTCCGGCAACGAATGCCACAAGCCAAAACAGAGCCACGATGATGCGGTGACGTAGGACAAATTCAGCAAAACGCGTCATTGACTCACTCCGGGGGTTAAAAAAGATATTGAAGGTGACCATAGACCTGCCTGTCAGGGGCAAATCAAGGGCAGACGCTGAATAGACCCGCCCGGGGCACGAAACTCATCGGCGTCAGACATTTTCGCTGGCGGCGACGGCGACCCAAGGACGGCGTCTGTGTGGCAGGTCCAGCTACGGTGCTTGCATGAAGATCTGGCCAGGTCAGCCGAACCCTCTCGGCGCTCACTTCGATGGTGTGGGCACTAACTTTTCTGTTTTCAGCGAGATCGCGGACCAAATCGTGCTTTGCCTGTTCGATGCCGAAGGTCATGAAACTCAAATCGACCTTCCCGAGACGACTGCGTTTCAATGGCATGGATATGTGCCCAACGTGGGTGTGGGTCAGCGTTATGGCTTTCGAGTACACGGACCGGCAGATCTGTCACAGGGCTTCAGGTGCAACCCGTCGAAGCTGTTGCTCGACCCTTACGCGAAGGCCGTTGAGGGTCAGGTCATGTGGGACGCGTCGGTCTTTGGTTACGACTTCACCACCTACGCAACCAACACTGTCGACAGCGCGCCGTATGTCCCGAAGTCGATTGTGTCGAGCCCGTGGTTCGACTGGGACATGGATCGCCGTCCGCGCACGCCGTGGGCGGAAACCGTTGTTTACGAAGTTCACGTGAAGGGCTTCACCGAAAAACACCCGAGAATTCCCGAGGAGTTGCGCGGCAGCTACGCGGGTATCGCGACTCCCGAATCGATCGAACACTTCAAGCGCTTAGGCGTCACTGCCGTGGAGCTTTTGCCGGTGCATCAGTTCATTCACGATGCGGTGCTGGAGCAGCGCGGTCTACGGAATTATTGGGGTTATAACTCTGTCGGCTACCTCGCACCGCACAACGACTACAGCTCTTCGGGTCAAACAGGTGAGCAGGTTCAAGAATTCAAGCAGATGGTGAAAGAGCTTCACCGCGCCGGCATCGAAGTAATTCTCGATGTTGTCTACAATCACACGGCCGAGGGCAATCACCTCGGTCCGACCGTTTGTTACCGCGGGCTGGATAACCCTGCATATTACCGGCTCACCGAAAACGACAAGCGCTATTACCTTGACTACACGGGCACCGGTAACAGTCTCAACATGCGTAGCCCGCACGTGCTGCAATTGATTCTGGATTCGCTGCGCTATTGGGTTACCGAAATGCACGTCGATGGTTTTCGTTTCGACCTCGCGGCGACACTCGCGCGCGAGTTGCACGACGTCGACCGCCTGTCTTCATTCTTTGATCTCATTCAGCAAGATCCGGTCGTCAATCAGGTCAAGTTGATCGCGGAACCCTGGGATGTCGGCGAAGGTGGCTACCAGGTCGGCAACTTCCCTCCGCTGTGGTCGGAATGGAACGGTAAATACCGAGACTGCGTGCGTGATTTCTGGCGCGGGGAAGATCAAACGCTCGGTGAGTTCGCGTTTCGCTTTACCGGTTCTTCTGACTTATACGAACGCAATGGCCGCCGGCCGAGTGCGTCGATCAACTTCATCACAGCCCACGATGGTTTTCCGTTAGCCGACCTGGTGTCGTACAACGACAAACGCAACGAAGCGAACGGCGAAGGCAACCGCGACGGTGAGTCACACAACCGCTCGTGGAATTGCGGAGTCGAAGGTCCTACCGCCGATGTCGGGATCAACGCGTTACGCACGCGCCAGCAGCGCAACTATCTGTCGACGCTGATGTTGAGCCAGGGTATTCCGATGATTCTCGGCGGCGATGAAATGGGTCGTACGCAAGGCGGCAACAACAACGGTTACTGCCAAGACAATGAGGTCTCATGGTTCGACTGGACACTTGCGCAGAAGAACGAAGCCTTGATGACTTTTACTAGTCAGCTGACTGCGTTGCGTCGCGCACATCCGGTGTTTCGCCGGCGCCACTACTTTCAGGGCCGCCCGGTTATCGGCGAAACGATCAGTGACATTGCGTGGCTCACTCCTGACGGTTCGACAATGACGCCGAGCGACTGGAACAAGGGATTCGCGAAATCGATCACGGTGTTTCTGAATGGCGATGAAATTGACGGCCCCAATGAACGCGGCGAGCACATCAATGACGACAGCTTTCTCGTTATGTTCAACGCGCACTATGGCGCGCTCGAATTCAAGATTCCCAACGTCCACTTCGGCGAGGCTTGGGAAATCGTGTTCAGCACCGCCGACGGCGTGTTCGAGCGTCGCCAAGGCAATGGAAGCGTGCTCAAGCCTGGTGACTCCATGACGGTCCTTGACCGTTCATTGCTTTTGTTACAGCGCAAGACAGACAACTAACCAAGGAGCAGAACCAATGTCGTTGCTGCAGCTACACGTAGAGCCGGGACAAGAGGTTGTTGAAATACTGACGCAGAAATTGGCCGACGCGGGTGTGCGGAATGGCGCCGTCGTTTCGCTCATCGGAGCAATAGATTCCTGCTGCATCACCAACATGCCGGCAGACGACGCAAGCGTCGACACACCTACTGAATATTCGCAACCTCTGGAGTTGTCGGGAACCGGTGAAATAGTCGATGGCCGATTACACCTTCACGTCACCATCAGCGGCGAGTCTGAAGTAACTCGCCATGGTCACTTGCGTTGGGCAAGGGTGGGAATCTGGTATGTCGCTGCTTATGTCATTGCGACGTAGTCAAGGGAGTCTCGTTTCCGGAACTCTGTCGTAAATCGTGGCAATGTCGGGGACATGACCGATCTACGGGCGACCTACAGGCTGCAACTACGCGAAGAGTTCGGTCTGCGCGACGCAACCGCGCTGGTCCCGTACCTCGCCAAACTCGGGATGAGCCATGTGTATCTATCCCCGTGCATGCAGGCGACGAAGGGAAGTACGCACGGTTACGACGTGGTCGATCCAACGCGAGTAAGCGACGACCTTGGTGGCCAGGAGGCGTTCGACGAACTCGTGGCCGCTCTTAGGGCGCACAGCATGGGGCTGGTTGTCGATGTTGTTCCGAATCACATGGCGATTGCCGGACGTGCCAACAAGTGGTGGTGGGACGTGCTGCGCCACGGACGCAAGAGTGAGTTTGCGCGGTTCTTCGACATCGACTGGTCGGTCTCGAACTCGATACTCCTGCCCGTGCTCGGCGATCATTACGGGCGCGTGCTCGAACGGGGAGAGTTGAAACTTGCGTTCGGACAGGATGAAATTGTCCTTCATTATCATGACCAAGACTTTCCAATCGATCCGATAACAATTGATGCAAAGCCAGACATCGCCGCGATAAACGATGATGTTGACCGGCTCGACTTTCTCATCGGAGTGCAGAATTATCGTCTCGCGTACTGGCGCGTCGCGCGTGACGAGCTCGATTACCGCCGCTTCTTCGACATCGACTCCCTCGTTGCATTGCGAAACGAAGATCCCGAAGTCCTGGATGCGACACATAGCCTTGTTTTCGAGTGGCTCGCTGACGGAACTGTCGACGGCCTGCGAATCGATCACGTCGATGGTTTGCGCGACCCTTTAGGTTATCTGCGCCGGGTGCGCGAGAAGGCGCCAAGCGTGTGGTTGGGTGTTGAAAAGATTCTCGAGCTTGGTGAAACATTGCCTGCAATGTGGCCCGTGCAAGGCACAACAGGTTACGACTCAGCACGTGTGGTTGACGGCCTTTTCATCGAGCCGGCATCCGAAAAGGCCTTCAGCGAAATTTATCGCGATGTTTGTGAACAACCGGATGGTTGGAGCGAGGTTGTTCGAGGAGCAAAGCGGTATGTCGTCGAGAATGTTTTGGGATCTGATGTAGCCCGGGTAACCCAACTACTTGGTGACGTGTGCAACGAACGGCGTCGGTTCAGAGACTTCACGCGAAAAGAACTGCGGACAGCAATCGAAGGGCTCCTCGTAAGCATGCCGGTGTACCGCACCTACATCGTGGCCGAGAATTCTCAAGTGACGAGCGCTGATACCGCTGTTGTAATAGGAGCCCTTCACATGGCTCGCGAAATGAGTCCCGGTATCGACAGCGAATTGTTCGACCTACTTGCCCTTTTGTTTTCGCTCGAGCTGACAGGCGATGCCGAAGGCGAGTTCGTCATGAAGTTCCAACAATTGTCCGGTCCGGTGTCGGCAAAAGGCGTTGAAGACACGGCCTTCTACCGCTACTCACATTTCGTCGCGCTCGACGAAGTAGGCAATGACCCGTCTCACTGGGCGACGCGGCCTGATGACTTCCATGAACATGCTGCCCAAACGCAGCGTCAATGGCCGTTGACGCTGAACGCAGGGTCGACGCATGACAGCAAGCGGTCGGCCGATGTGCGTGCGCGCCTTGCTGTGTTGTCAGAAGTGCCTTCCGCCTGGGCCGCCGCCGTGCGGCGATGGATGTCAATAAATGCCGTACACCGTCGCGGTGAATGGCCTGATCCAGTCACCGAATACTTCATTTACCAAACGATGATAGGAGCATTCCCGCTTTCCGAAGAGCGCGCAGTAGCGCATGTGATGAAGGCAGTGCGCGAAGCAAAGCTGCATACGTCGTGGACAGATCCCAACGACGAGTACGAACATGCAGTTGAGCAGTTCCTACGTGGCGCGTGTGGGAGCCGTGCGTTCAACGACGACCTTGACGAGTTCATGCAATCCATCGTCACGCTCGGACGTATCAACTCGCTTTCGGCCATTGTGCTGCGATTTACCATGCCGGGTGTGCCCGACACTTATCAGGGTGATGAGCTGTGGAACTACGCGCTTGTCGATCCCGATAATCGGAACGCGGTCGACTTTGAGCTTCGCAAAAATCTCGACCAGCGCGTTGTCCTGCCTGAAGGCGACGACGTCGGTGCATCAAAGCTGTTCGTTACCGCCCAGTGCGCCAGGCTGCGGTCACGGCATCCGCAAAGTTTTGGTTCCTTCGGCGACTACAAACCGATTGCATCAGCAGGTGCCAAAGCAGCGCACGTCGTGGCGTTCGGCCGTGGCGAGGACATTGTCACCATCGCGCCCCGCCTGGTAAAAGGTTTGTCCGGCGATTGGGCCGACACGGCAATTGAGATCCCAAGCGGTGACTGGCGAAATATATTCACCGATGAACGGGTGACAAGTGGGTCGCTGGCAATGTCCGCACTGTTTCAGCGTTTCCAGGTGGCGGTTTTGGAGAAGATTGACGTATGACCCGTTTCTCGGTGTGGGCTCCGAACGCAAACGCCGTCTCGCTTGCCGTCGTTCCGGCAAACGGGGTGAAACGGCAGCGGGCCGAAATGAGGCAGGACGGCAACATGTTCGTACTGGACCTCGACGTTCCGGTGGGTGAGGGTGAGGGTGAGGGTGAGGGTGAGGGTACACGTTACGGATTTTCGCTGGATGGCGGCCGCGTTCTTCCAGACCCTCGTTCACCCTCACAACCCGAAGGGGTGCACGAACTTTCCGCAACTGTCGACCACGAGGAATTCACCTGGACCGACGGTGACTGGCCGGGCGTCGAAATGCATGACGCCGTGATCTACGAAATGCACATTGGTACATTCACACCTGGTGGAACATTCGAGTCTGCAATAGAGCGCTTGGACTACTTGCGCGAACTCGGCATCTCGCTTGTTGAAGTAATGCCAATTGCGGAGTTTCCCGGCAATAACGGATGGGGTTACGACGGCGTCGATCTATTTGCGCCACATCATGCGTATGGCGGCCCAGAGGGATTCAAGAGATTTGTCGATGCGTGTCACGCGCACGGCATAGGCGTGTTGCTCGACGTCGTCTACAACCACCTCGGGCCGGATGGCAACTACCTCCCGATGTTTGGTCCGTACTTCACCGAAACCCACCGCACGTTGTGGGGCCAGGCGGTCAACTATGACGCCGAGGGCTCGTACGAGGTGCGTCGATTTGTGATCGACAATGCGATGATGTGGTTGCGGGATTACCACTGCGATGGACTGCGTCTCGATGCAGTGCACGCGATTATCAACACTTCGGATCCGCATTTGCTCAAGGAAATAGCGAATGTCGCTCACGCCATGCACCCGAGAAGACTCGTGATTGCGGAGGACAGGGACGCGCGGCGGAAAATTGTAGATGACACCGGTTACAGCTTGGATGGTGTTTGGAACGACGCGTTTCATCACGCGCTCCACGTGCGTCTAACCGGCGAGACCGCCGGTTACTACGGTGGTTTTACCCAGGCGAATTCGCTCGCGCAGGCATTGTTACGCGCAGATGTTTCGCCGGAACAATTGGTTGTATGTTCCCAAAATCATGATCAGATCGGCAATCGCGCACTCGGGGAACGATTGTCCGCCTTGGTCAACGCGGACAGATTGAGGATTGCTGCGGCGTTGACAATTCTTGGTTCGTTCACGCCGTTGTTGTTTCAAGGCGAGGAATGGGCGGCAACTACGCCATTCCAGTACTTCACTGATCACACAGACGTTGAACTTTCGCGCGGGGTTGAAGAGGGCCGGCGGAGGGAGTTCGCGTCGTTCGGTTGGGCGCAGGCACTGCCCAGTCCGCAGGACGCAGCGACCTTCGCGGCGTCGAAACTCGACTGGACAAAACAAGACGCGCAAATGCTCGACTGGTATAGCGCACTGATTGCACTGCGCCGCGGTGATCATGTCGAAATCCGGGAAGACGACGGCGTGTTCAAAGTCAGCCGAGAGCACGTACGTCTGACGGTGAATCTGAGCAAACGAACGCACACCGAGAAACTCGAGGATGGCTGGATGCCGGCTCTCACTTCAAACGTAGAGGCGGTGGATGGCAATCTGCTTTCAATTCGCCCGGACGGTGTTGTAGTGGCGGTTCGCGGGGTAGAGAATCGGGGCATGAGCCAGCAGCGAAAGAGTCCCGACCTGTTCGACAGCGATACCGAAGACCCGGCGGGGGATCCGCCGACCGGTACTTACATTGCCCCTGACGAGCCGATGGGCTCGCACAGCCATGGCACCACCGCTGCCGAGGCAAGGCGCGGCGAGACTATTGCCGACCGGCAGCGCCACACCGAGCCTGAAGACCTGAAGGATAGCGACGCCGACCACCTCGGCAGTCTCGTCCAGCAAGGCGATGAAGACGTCGACGAGCCAGATGCCGACGAGGCCATGCTCGCTCGGGTCGAAAACGACGAGGGTGACCTCTCAGCCGAAGAATCCGCGATGCACACCACCAACTACCCCTAGATCATCGTTCATGGCCCAGAATCGGAAACCCGGGTGCCAGCGGGTGTAACCTCGCGGCCCTGATGGCAGTCAGAGTGTCATTACTCAGGGAATCGAGTACACAGTGAGTGATCGTCGAGGGCCCCGACCGCGTGGTCAGGAGCCTCCTGGGCTCCCTAGACCTCAGGTGGAGGGTCAGATTTTGGCGCCCATGGACACGAACCAGCGCTGGCAGGAGGTGGCGAATCTCATCGATTCGCTTCCACGGCGGGCGAGCTCTTAAGGTCAGACGTGCGTCAGATTCTCGTTGTCGATGCTGACTCCTCTATGCGCCGTCTCGCGCGTTTGAGCCTGGAGATCGATGGTGCTTTCGTTCTCGAAGCCGGGTCGCTTGCCCAGGCCCGCCATCAGGCTTTCGCAAAGGGTTTCTCCGCGGACGGCTTTGACGGAATCGTCATTGCGCCGGAGCTTCCCGATGGCGACGGTCTTGACCTGGTTCCGGAGATGCGCGCCCATTGGCCCGAGGCCCGTATGGTCGTCCTCAGCGACCATGGCTCCACCCGCATCCCATCGACGCTGGCCAGCGTGCCGAAAGGTGACATGTCGCAGTTGATTGCCTCGCTCGCGGTTCCGGTCGATATCCGTGCGCCGCGCAGCCTCGTCGTCGTCGAATTGCTTCGCAACGAACACGAAGCACTTGCAGTGGACTGGAAAGAACTTTGCCGGTGGGATCCAATGCTTCCGCCGGACAACCAACCACCAATCGCATCCGCATTCATTGCCGCGGTGTGTTCTGCGCTCGGACGTCCGCAGCCGCTTGGCTGGGGAGCGGATCCTGAGGTCGAGAAAGTCGCTGAAGTGTTCGCCGCTGCGGTTGGCTCGCTCGATGTTGCGATCGGTCAGCTGGTCTGTTTGCGTGAAGCTTTACGTCGCCGAATCGCAGGTCGGTTACCAGTGCACGAACTCGTCGAAACGTCGGACCGTTTGCAGATGATCATCGACCGCGCGATTGGTGTAGCGGCTGCGCGCATGACAGAGCGTTTGCAACAACAAGCCTTTGTCGACGCGCTTACCGGTCTGCTGAACCGCCGGGCGCTCGAACGCGATCTTCGCCGTGAGGCCGGTCGCGCTGCCCGTCACCACAGGCGTTTCTCGCTCATGGTTATCGACGTCGACGGTCTCAAAATGGTAAACGACACCGACGGTCATGCGGCCGGTGACTCGTTGCTCAAGTCGCTTGCACAAGCGCTGCGCAATGCGCTTCGTATCGGCGACACGGCGTACCGCATCGGCGGTGACGAGTTCGTTGTCCTGCTGCCTGAAACCGACGAGGGTCGCGCCGAGTCTGTTGCGCAGCGCGTTATGGCTGAAGGGGGTCCCAATTTCAGCTGGGGCTCGGTTACTTATCCCGACGATGGCGACGACCTCGATCAACTCATCGACCTTGCCGACAAGCGCCTCTTCGAGCAACGCCGAATCCGTCGTGGCCACGCCGAACGCAGCGCATAACCCTGCGTCAGAGCCTCACCTTCACGCTCACCCTCGGCGCCTGAGCGAGTGCTAACTTGAGGCCACTTATCAATTGGGCGATTGGCGCAGCCTGGTAGCGCAGCACCATGACACGGTGAAGGTCACAGGTTCGAATCCTGTATCGCCCACACAAATCTGAGGCTCTTCGGATTCTGACGGGGTGAATCGCTATTGAGTTTTCAAAGAGCAAATAGAGATTCAGCCGGTATCGGCTAGAGGTTTCGCAGGTTTTCGTCGACCGTAAACACCTCCAGCGGTCCATGGCGCATCTCGTTTGGTTTTGCTTGCATGATCAGCCGAGCAAAGGCCCTGAAGATTCTTGAACGCGTTGTCTCCACCGTTGATGCGCGCCATAATGTGATCCACCTCTTCGGCGATGTGAACGCACCCGGGGACAGAACATCGATCTTGTTGACCGGCTTTCACCGCGCGTTTTATGAATTCGGGTAAAGGTCCAGCAGGACGGTAACCGGCTTCGGAATACCAAAGAAGCTTGTTGCGCGAGGTGATCAATAATCGAATCGCCGGATGTTCCGAGATGGTCTTCAGAGCGTCGATTGGAACCAATCCAACGCCGGCCAATTCACAAACGGCAGAACCATCAGGCCAGCCGTCTTGCCAGTCTTCAAGACGAACGTGGTAGTTGACAACGGCTGCGTTCGAGCCCGCACCCGATGACGACAGCATCGAAGAAAACGCCTCAGCGCGAGCCGCGGAACGCGGGAGCGGATCGGGCAGCTCATCATTGTCGCGAACGGCCTGTTGTTCAATCGGCTTCCACCGGGCCAACCAACGCGCTGCCATTTCGGGCAGCAGTCGAAAGCGCCCGGTGACCATGTTTTCACCGTCGTTATCAATGGTCACAAACTGAGATTTACGCAGACGTTTATGGCGCTCTGCACCGGACTCAGCTTTGGTAACCAGATCATGAGCTCGTTGCCGTAGTGACTCAAACGAGTCTGAATGAGCGTACGCGATCAGTTGCTGAGTAATCGAGTCAGAACCATCGGCCACGCGAGCGATCAACGTTGCCTTCTCAAACGACAATGCACCCGACTCAGCCAGATCAGATACATCGGGGTTCGATTGCATAGAACGGTAGTCCGCAACTCGTTTTCCGGCGGCTCGCTCTGCAATGCCAAGTAACGAACCAAGCCAGGCAGCTCCGCTGCGCGCTCCGTCAGTGTTGTGACGATTGCATTCAATGCCGCGAGAGCCAAGCGCAAGTACGCGGAACTGCAACTTACGAATGATAGGTGTCAACAATTCAAGCGCAGCTGCAGCATCGTGACCCGATGTTGCGTGAACATCGTTGGATGAAAGATATGAATCGACAACGCTTGCAACGTCGCCAAGTTGTGACTGTTCACTGCTCAACTGCACGAACACAACTGTACAAAGAGGGTGAGACACTTAACTTTGGCGTACGGACAACTTCGCCGTACGGATACCTTCGCCGTACGGAACCCGAGCGCGCCGTTGATTGCGGGCGATTGCCATGCAGTGCACGACGAAGTGCGAAAGATATTGGGGATTAGGGCTCGTGCCATAATTATCCGCGCGCTGGGACTCCGTTTCGCGTAGCGTTCATATGTGGACGTGGAAGAAGCCGAGCTGTTGGATTTCTT
>JBBSGY010000023.1:0-11898 GCA_038253645.1 Acidimicrobiales bacterium | reverse complement strand
TGCTGCCAAGTTCGCCAGGATAAAGATCCTGCACGACTTGTTGCCGAAGCTGGACAAGAAGATGACAGCCGCCGAACTCGACAAGAACGACACAGCGGTAGCTGTCTACATGATGCGGCACAGCGGTATCCGCGTGGACAGTGCAGGCAATACCAAGAAAACAGTGTCATCAACCAAGACCGGCGTGCCTACCTACGGTGCAGCAACACTGCTCAAGAAGCACGTCAAGATCAAGGATGGTGTCGCGCATCTGGATTTCAATGGCAAGGACAGTGTTCGCAATACTGCGCGTTTCTCTGACCCTGCCATAGTCAAGGCGCTGCAGAAGCGAATGAACGGGAAGAAGATCAACGATCCGCTGTTCAACACGAACAGTGACATGACTGGCGATTACATTCGGCAGCACACCGGCTATGAGTCCGAGCACGCGAATCACGATCTGCGTACACACGTCGGTACGAGTTTGGCACATCAGATCGTTGCCGATATGGAGGACTGGGAGTACCCCGAAACGGAAGACGAGCACAAGGATTGGATAAAAGACATCTCCACGGAAGTCTCGGAGCAACTGAACAACACGCCGAAGATCGCGCTCGACAAGTACATTGATCCTGCGGCGCTGATACCTCTACGAAAGAAGATGGGCGGATGACAAACCGGAAAGAGAGCAGGCAGTATCCGTGTAGTCCGGAGCGCACGGCTCGTCTGCACGCGATCACCACGGCGTTCTATGCAGCACTGGAAGCTGAAGAGGGTGTTGCTTCGATCCCGGACGATGTGTGGACGAACTACGGCAGTACAGACCCAGAAGAGGACTAAGAAGATGACATCGGCACTCGTCAAGAAGCTTGATTCGACCTTCGATCTCGATACGAAGGAGCGCCGTATTGCCAGTGCTGCCGGTGTTGCTCGTTTCCATGCCCCGATCGGAACGCTGCTGGGCCGGGACGGTAAGCCGATCCCGACTGTCAGTACCCCTGGTGGTTCTGTCGTCAAGGACAAGCTCAAGAGCGTCCACGTCACTCATAACGGCGACGGCTCGCGGACAGTAGAACAACACAGCAAGCACGGCACGCTCGTCACTCAACACAGTTCGGCAGCATCGGCAGACGCGCATATCGGCGCGATACTCGGTCAGCACGATCATCTCAATGGCAGCAGGCACATACTCGGCGGGCATCATTTCCAAGTTTCCCGAGATGGTAAACAAGTCACACACCAAGACATGGCCGGTCATGGCAACGTGGACACGCACCAGCTCAAGAAAAAGGAAGATCTGACAGCAGCATTGCATCGCATCGCACTGGCCAAGCCAGAAAATGCCAAGGGTGGGCGTGATGCGCCAGGAGCCAAACCCAGCGCAGATACGTCCTCACGTGTCCAGCTCCAGGGCAACGAGTCATACAACCTGACAACAGGACGGCGGGTCACTACTCCAGCTGCTCCAGCCAAAGCACCGGCGAAGAAGGCACCAGCCAAGGCACCGGCACGTAGCGCTGGGCCAAACACGCCTACAACACCAGAGGATCGAGCAGCAGTCCGGGCGGATCTGGCAGAGTTTTTCGCGGTACCGAGAACACCGGCAAAGAAGGCACCGGCAAAGAAAGCCCCGGCAGCAGCTCCTGCCTCCGCACCTGCAGCTCGTGTATCAACGCCCCAAGCAAGGCCGTCTACGCCCGCATCAGCCCCGGCCAAGGCCACTGCGCCTACAGCATCTGCAGCATCCGCTGCACACGAGCCGGTTACCAGTGAGGGCCATCACGCGGTCAGCAGAAGGATCCAAGAACGCCTCGATTCCGGTATGGATATGCGCCGCGCTGTGCATCGCACGATGGCCGAGCATCCGATGAACGAAGAGCGTGTCCGGCAGTACGGTCTGCGGATCGGTGCCCCGCTGGGGAACAGCAGGGGTGTTCCGAGTCATTCAAGGCGTATCACTGCTCGCATCAAAATCTTGCACAAGCTCGCGCACAAATTGTCAGCATCACTGCCCAAGTTGCCCGGCATGGGAGGTAGCACGAAGCCGGAAGAGTTGGCACCGTTGCCGAAGCTCAAGAAAAACCACGATTTCCACGAGTGGTCGGCCCAGGATCTCCGCAACGGCCACAAGTACGACAAGGAGAATCAGTTGGTCTATGCAGCCGAGTTGGTTCGACGCGGTATCAAGCCGGATCCCAAGGACGTGGCGAAGAAGGACAAGAAAATGGAAGCACGAGAGATTCAAACCAAGATCGATCATATCTTCGGGCTGGATGATAAATAATGACCTTCAGAGATACTGTTGTTGCCTACGCTCGCGCGCAGGTAGGCAAGGGCTACCGCTACGGTGCAGTCGGCCCGGACACCTTCGATTGTTCCGGGTTGACCATGCAGGCATGGCGGCAGGTCAGTTTGATGCTCCCGCACAACGCGGAGAAGCAGTCACTGTTCAAGTTGGCTGACTACGAGGTCGTATCGGCCATCGGTGGAGCAAGAAAATTGCTCGAACCGGGCGACATCGTGTTCTACTACCTACCGATCGGTCACTGCGCTATTTACACCGGGATCGAGAAGGACGGCCTCAGACACGTCGTGCAGGCAGGAACCCCGGCACTCGGCGTGCAGGACATCCCGATGTTCGCCTACGCAACTCCCGTCGCGTACGCCTACATCTGGCATAACAGGAAGTAGGACATGGACGCGGCAACACTGGCACAGGTCATGGATCACCAGCTCTCCGACTCGCGCTACGCACAACTTGTCGATGAGTGCAACACGGCGCTACTCGAATCGGATTGCACGACTGTTGTCCGTGCCGCGATGTTCCTGGCGCAAATCGGTGAAGAGTCTCTTTCGCTGTTCTACACGGAGGAGCAGGCCAGCGGATCCGAGTACGAGTGGCGCGGGGATCTCGGCAACAGTCAATCCGGTGACGGTGTGCGGTACAAGGGCAGATCTTTCATACAAGTCACCGGGCGCAGCAACTATGGTCAGCTCAGTCAGTGGGCACACGGGAAGGGCTACATACCTACAAACACGTATTTCGTAGATCACCCGGAGAAATTGGCCGATGACCAGTATGCTTTCCTCGGCCCGGTCTGGTACTGGACCGATGCACGGCCACAAATGAACAGCCTTGCTGACAGCAGGGACATCTACGCCGCAACGAGAGCCGTCAATGGTGGACTCAACGGCATAGATGATCGAGTCCGGCGCTGGAACAACTGTCTCGGCCTCGGTGACCGCATACTCCCGGAGGAACAAGTGGATTACAACCAGCTTCGCAGCATCGTCCGCGAGGAGAACAAGGCATCGGAGTACCGGGTCTTCCTGACGATGCGTGGAACGCTGTCGAATCTGTTTGGCGTGCTGATGACCGGCAAGCCGTACGCCTTCTGGACGAAGAAGCGTGTCCCGAACATCGCAGACGGTGAAGGTTTGGTTGGGCACCGGAACAGCCAACGTGCGATCCTGGACGACATACAGCGCCGGATCACGGCACTCGAAAAAAAGTAGGGCAAAAATATGAGCACATCGCATGCGGTCGGCACAGCGCCAGTGCTGACTATGAAGGGGAAAGCGCTCGTCATCCTCGACAAAGTGGCCTGGACGTTCGCCTATCAGTTCGTCACTGTGCTGTTTGCTGCCGGGACAGTCGGCCTCTACGCGGGTCAGTCTTACGCGCGAGCACTGGACAGCGCGGCATTCACTGCCATCATCACGCTCGTCACGGCTCTCATCCTTGTTCTGGGCAACGTAACGGCGAAAGTGCGCGGAGTAGCCGCAGTGGCCATCCCGATCGTCCTCACGTTCCTACAGAGCGCCTTGGGCACGATGAGTGCCGACACGTTCACGCACTCGGTCGTACACACCGACTGGAAGGGTGCATTCGCTGTAGCCTTCGTTGCCACACTTCCTTCGGCGATCAAGGTTTTCCTGTCGCATGCGAACGTCAACACGATCGGCACGACAGCCGTTCTGGCGCATTCAGATCTCGTCCAAGGCTGACCTACAAACCGAACCGAGCGAAGGAGCACGAGCAGTGACGATGCAGAAAATCAATTCGGGCACGAACGAGGACGGCTCTGTGCGCTGGCACTACATCAGTGACGGCCATGTTGTGCTCACCGGCCCCATCGCAGGTGGTGTCACGCTCAGCGACGGCACGGAGTACGACGTGACGCCGGAAGTGATCGAGGTAGCCGAGGATCATGTCGGTGAAGTGGCGCATCTGATCGGCAAGCGCTTCGAGGACGAGGGGCACCCGAATCACATCAAGGATGCGTCGGCCCCGCCGTTCGTACACGAATGCACAGAGCTTTGCCCGACCGACAACACGAAGAAGGACTGAGGATCTGTCATGGCTCGCGCATCTGCTACTGCCGAGAACGCTTCGCTCAACGGCCTGGACGGCACAGGTTCTACCAACGTCATCGGCTTCGTGTCGCTGCACACTGCTGATCCGGCCACTACCGGCGCATCCGAGTACGCCGGGGTAACAAGGCTGGCCTGCTCGTGGAATGCCGCTGCTTCCGGTGCGAAGACGAACTCGACGGCATTGACGTTCACCACGTCGGGAGCTTCGGCCGTGCTCGGCTTCGGGACATTCACACTCGTCTCTGCTGGTTCCTACGCACTCGGCGGGCTACTGGCCAGCAGCGTTACGGCTGTCACGATCACTGTCGCGGCAGGAGCTATCTCGATCGGCCAGACCTGATCCGAGGCAGTAGCCGAATTGACCTGACGACGGGAGTGCTTGTGTAATGGCTGCTGCTCTCGTCCAGCAAGTCCCCGGTAGTAGCGGCGTAACCTCTACGAGTCGTGTTGTGACTTTTCCGGCTTCGGCTGCCGGAAATACGCTCATCATCATCAATAACCGCACTGGTGGTACAAGCACAGGTGCGTTGACCAGTGTCACTGACTCCAACTCAACAGCCTGGACTCTGGGTACTCGCGGTTCTGTAGCAGGAACGTCGAACACACGCCAGGAACTCTGGTACCTCCCCAACTGCCCAGCCGGTGTCACATCGGTGACGATGGCATCGACAACAGCACAGCTGGATGCCTGGACAGTGCTGGAATGGTCCGGGCTGGATCCGACTACACCGTTGGATCTGTCTTCGCCGGACAACTCTGGGTTGGCCAGCTCAACTACTGTCACTGTTCCTGCATTGACTGCCGGTGCCGGTGAACTAGTCATTGCGGCATTCCACTCCGGGACGAACACCACAAGTGGTTTGACTACTGGGTACACCGCGCTCACCGACTTCGATGGTGGCGGTGGTGCCGGAAGAGCTGCCTATTTGACAAGTGCAGGCGCGTCCGAAGCGGCGTCGTGGACGCTCAGCACAGCCAGGGCAGCCGGAACGATCAATACCGTCTGGAAGATTGCAGCGTCAACAAGTTCTGTGTCTGCTACAGCATCATTGTCATTGAGTGCGACAGTTACGGCAGCAGCTCCAGCATCGGCAACAGCATCACTGAGTTTGTCCGCCACTGCCACTGCTGTTGCTGGTGGTGGCGGTGGAACGAGCGTCGCAGTCAGCGGTTATATCGATGCACACTCAACGGTTTCCACGACTTCCGGTAGTTTCTCGCTACCGTCCGGGATCACAGACGGCAGCATAGCGTTCATTGTCGTAGACTGGGGTACAGGTTCGACCGGAACAGCGACGATCGCAGGCTGGACGCTTGTTGACGGTCCATACTCACTGAACAATGCTGTCAACTCTTCACTTTTCAAGAAAGTTGTCAACGCATCCGATTCTAGTGCCAGTATCACAGTCACGTTTTCTCCCGGTGGACCGTATGCGGTGTCTGGGCTTGTTGCTCTTGCTACACAGGACGCGATCACTTCTCGTACCACCGACGCGCCGGTTACATCGTCGGCGATTGCAGCGTTTACTCCGGTAGCGAATAACTGTCTGGCTGTGTCGTTCATCGGTGCACAGCACGCCACAGGGACGACGCTCGGTGGAACTCCCGCTTCCGGCTGGACTCGTGTAGCAGCCGATGTAGGGCAGCCAATTACTGTACCGATCCCGGAAAATGCTGTGGATACACGACAGCTCTCTGGGCAGGCCGGGACGGCGCAAGCAGCTTCGACTGTTCTATGGAATGGCCAGACACGCACGAATAAATGGGTGGTGACGCTCGCACCAGTAGCTCCTGCTGCTATGACTGCATCGGCAGCGGCGGCGCTCAGCTTGTCCGCAACGCTTTCCGGCATCGTTCGAGCAGCTTCTACGGCAGCGTTGGCTCTGAGCGCCTCAGAAACGGCCTCGGCCTCACCGACAAGCGCTGCTGCTCTGGCATTGAGCGCCAGTTCTCTCGCTGTACGAGCTGCGAGCAGTGCGATTGCTGCTCTGACGTTCAGTGCCAGCATGATTGTCTCACCCAGCCCGATTACTGCTACTGCTGCACTGACTTTGCTCGGGACAATCACTGTCACTGTTCCGGCTACTGCGCTAGCTACACTCGTGCTGTCCGGTGGGGCTACGGCCAGAGCGCCGACCACTTCCATTGCGGCTCTGATTTTCAGCGGAACTGTCAGCTCTAGTGCCTCAGTGTCGAGTACGGCTGCGTTGGTTCTTTCCGGCACGATCAGCGCCAGTGCAGCATCGGTGAGCACGGCGAGTCTTTCGCTGTCCGGGTTGATGAATGCACAGGGCAGCATGGTTATCGCTATTACTGCCACTGCCGCTCTTACACTGCTGGCAACGGGAGCGGCTGGCGCTTTGGCGACGGCTACAGCTTTACTGACTTTTGCTGCCATAGTTACACCAGCAACGCGGGACTCGGCTACTGCTGCACTCGTCCTGGTAGGCACGATCACGGCTGGCGTACGACTCATTGCAACAGCAAATCTTGCGCTGTCCGGCGCTGGAGTCGTCTCTGCACCGGCGATTAGCGTTGCTGCATTGTTTCTCAGTGCGGCAACAGTTGGAGCTACTGCGCCGATCACGAGTAGCACTGCATTGGTTCTTGTTGCATCACTCACTGCCGGTATAAGAGCTGCTAGTGCTGGAACACTCAGCCTCAGTGCGCAGAGTGTGATGAGCGCAACGATCGTTGATGTCTTCGCGTTGTCGTTCTCGGCAACGATGACAGCAGACAGCGTGGTGAGCGCTACGGCGGCATTGATGCTCAATAGCACTGTTGTTGCTCTACCGATCGTGGTATCGACCATCGCTTTACTCAGTTTCAGGGCGATCACTACAGTCAGCACGTTTGTTAGCTCGGCTGCATCACTTATCTTGCATCTTGGGGTATCATCTTCAGCCGGTGTGCTCAGTCTCGCCTCTCTGAATCTGTCCGCGTCGAGTGTTATGGGCAGAGCAGTAGCCGCTATGCTCGCGCAGCTCACGCTGAGTAGCACTGTTATTGTGGCCACGAGAGCAACAACCAGTGCGTATCTCGATTTCGTCGTACAGACGGACACTGCTGCTGTTATCAGTACAGCTACGGCAGCGCTCACGTTCAGCATGCAGGCGATACTTTCCGGTGAACTGTTTGGGCTCACCGCTAGTCTGGAGTTTTCCTCACTGGGAAAGATTCTGCGCCGGAACATCACGATTACTGTCCAGTTGATGTCCGGCGAATGCTCGGCAACAATAGTTGAAACTGCTCGGTACAGAGGTACTCTCGTTCCGAATAGGTATCTGACTGCAGGGCTGGAGGCATGATGTCGCTCACGATCCGGGCTACTGACCGCAAGTATGTGACAGCAATAGTGATCGAGGCAGCCGGACAGGACATCTCTGCCGACACGATCCAGATGTGTCTCGGTAGTTGGCATCTACCGGGTGACTGGCAGACGCCGTTGATCGTCCCGATAGCCAGGGGATCACTGAAGGCTCGGCTTCTGGTCGGTCCAGGAGGTGGGGTTGTCTATCCTGTCGGGGACTACTATCCGTGGGTTCGCATCATTGACAGCCCCGAAGACGAATCCGTGCTCATCGAGGAAAAAGTTTCTATCATCTGAAGGGTTGTAAGAGTGGTCAGCATCGAAGTAGCTGCGGCAACACATGCACTGCGCCATCGGAGTGGCAGTCAGGATCCGTTGGATCCCTACTATGCGCTGAAGACGATGACCAACGTAACACTGGCCTCGCTGTCACCGATTCTGGACAGTCGCTATCCGTTGCTGAGCAGTGTTGCTGCAGTGAACGGCATCGCGTCGTTGGACGCTACCGGGAAACTCCTAGCCGCTCAGTTCCCGGATATCGACGGAGGCTCACCGTAAATGGCGCGTCTGACGAAAATCCAAGCACGCCGTGGAACGGCTGCAGCGTGGATAACTACCAATCCGGTACTAGCAGTCGGTGAACCCGGCTACGAGACGGACACAGGCCTGCTCAAGCTTGGGGACGGCGCAACGGCATGGACGATACTGCCGTATATCCAGCGGCCAGGACATGCGTACACGCCGCCGTCTGGTTGTTGGATGTTTTCTCCGACGGCAACAGCAGTTGGCTCGAACACCCCGCCATCCGGCAGAGTAACTTTCAGTGCTCTTGATGTGCCGATGCGACCGCTTACGATTCAAGCACTCGGCTGCAGTGTCAACACAGCGCTGGTCGGAGGCACGGTTGTAGCCACGATCGGGCTCTACCCTGATGACGGTAGTGGCGGTCTACCGGACTGCACACGTCTGCTTGTCTCTGGTGCAGTCTCGCTCACTTCGACGGGCAAGAAAACTGTTGCAAGTTCGCTGACACTGCCAGCAGGAAAATACTGGGGAGCATTTTTCTACTCAGCATCAGTAGCTCCGACGACAGCCCCTCAGGTTTCCGGAGTGGTCACCGGATTGCGTACTTGGGCGAGCGATGCGAACTGGGACATTGTGCAGCGTGCTCCGTTTCTTGCCAGTGAAACAGCATTACCGACCACTGCACGGGCAGCTTCACTGTTCGATACAACTCCATTCCCCGTAGTAGTCGCATTGCGTGCCGCATGATGAATGGGAGTGAGTGATGGAGCTATACACCGACGAGCAGTTGGACGAAGCCCTTGCCGAGATCGAGAGTGAGGAAAAAGCGATCGTCGTCACTCCTGGAGGTCGAGTCGGCAACGACGGCCCGTTCTCCCGATCCCGGTCGAGTAACTGGGTAGCCCGTTCCGGTGGTCTACCACGCTATATCAGGATTGTTGCTCACGGATTGCAACGGAAGGGGAAAACTGAGAGTGAAGCGATCCGGCTTGCCATCGGCATTGTCAAGAACTGGGCATCTGGCCAGGGCCATGTCAGCCCAAAAGTCCGTGCAGCAGCCGTCAAAGCGATTGCACAATGGGAGGCTATGCGGGCGCGAGCACACGTCCCAACCGGAAGTAAGAAAAGTTTGTGGGAGGATCCCAGCAACGACAACGAAAGCAAGGACGGAGCAACAGCTATGAACCTCGAACACAAGGAAGTCCCGGTCAAGGGCCTCACGATCGATGACGAGGAGCAAGGCATCGTCACTGCCATCGTCAGCGTTACCGGGATTGTGGACAACGTGAAAGACAACATTCTTCCCGGTGCGTACCAGAAGACGCTCTCCGCACGTACCCCTAAGGGCGTCTGGGCGCACGACTGGGTGTCGCCAGTCTCGAAGACGCTGGCCGTGAAGGAATTGATGCCGCTCGACGGCGAGCTTCCCAAGCAGCTCCGCAACGGCGAGAAGTGGCCGAAGGGAGCCGGGGCACTGCAGGTCAAGATGCAGTTCAACCTCGAAACCGAGAAAGGCCGAGACGCCTTCAGTAACGTCAAGTTCTACGGCGACGACCAGGAATGGTCGATCGGGTTCGCAGTCCCGACAGGTGGCTCGATCATCGATCAGAAGTCCAGCGTGCGTGAGATCAGCACGATCGATCTCTTCGAGTTCAGCCCTGTCTTGTTCGGCGCGATGCCACAAGCCGTCACTACGTCGGTGAAGACGGCACAGGAGGCATACCGTGCCGTCAACGCAATGGCCGAGTCGGGCGACTTCACGCTGGAGAGCAAGAACACTGTCAACTCCAGCGGCAATTCCAGCGTGGACACGACCCCAGTGGACGGCGGGGATGACGACGCGGAAGAGGACGCCAACAGTGAGACAATGACGATCGGGGCGGATGATCTCAACACGCTCTACGATCTGTACCAGCAACTCGGGACAGTGCTCGAAGCAGTGATGGGCGACAACCCGAATTCTGGAGCCGACCGAGGCGCGGTGTCGGAGGGCGACATGACCGCGAAGGGACTCGACGTGAACGGCGATCTCTACAGCAGCGTTTTCAGTGATGAGGAGTATTTCGTCAAGGAGGAGGCACACACTCTGACCAATATTGTGGATGATCTGGCCGAGTTCAAGGACGACATCGCCAACTACGACGATCTGGTGGATCTGGCCGAGCAGTACGACGAAGAGGTCAGCAACGGCGACGACTCGGACGCCAACGACACGGCCAGCAATTTTGTCGATCATCTCAAATCAGCGATGGCGAACGCCTCACAGCAGGAGACGACCGACGCGATCACCGGAGCGGCACACGAACTGCGGGATCTGCTCGATGAACTTGATTCCGAGGACGGTTCCAAGGACGACTCCAGCGATGACATCGAGGAGAAATCCGATGAGTTCGTGCTGGACACGAAGGCACTGGAATTGCTCGAAACCAGCCTCACCTGATTGCGTACTAGCTGCACATCAATTACATTGACCAAGAAATGCCGAGCCGGTTGTGACCGGGCAGAGCATCAAGGCAAACCCAACACGTATCAGAATCCGAAGGGAATCCCATGACTGCTCCAACCGGGGTCGGCACCCTGCAAGAGTTGCAAGGCGCTCTCCGCATCAAGCTCGATGTTCTCAAGGACGGCGCTACCAAGGGCATCAAGGTCGATGGCGAGAACGTCGTCATCAGTGGTGAGGACGCCACGAAGCTGCGTACTACTTTCGAGCAGGCCAGCGAGATCAAGAGCTACATCTCCATGATGGAGGCCGTACGCGACGGCATTCCGTTGCTCGACAACGAACCGGCTACCAAGAGCGTCGCACTCAGTTCAGCTGTCAAGGCGCTCACGAAGGATGGCTACCCGATCGATGTCGGTACCGGCTTCACCGAGTCCGACGAGTTCAAGGACATGGTTCGCAGCGGCCAGAAGACGATGCAGAACGCCTACGCGGTTGAGGCGTACGACCTGTCCGCACTCGGGCGCAAGGATGTCTACAGCGACATGAGTGCGCACAACATCTCGCGTGGCTTCGGCCCGATCCAGTTCGACCCGACGGTTCCGCGTGCTCAGCGCCGCAACCGGGTACGGGATCTCTTCCCGGTCGCAACGACGATCGCCAGCGCCATCGACTTCTTCGTCGTCATCGGTTTTGCAGAGACTCGGGCGGGCTACAACCTGGCTGGCAACGCAGGCGGTGGCGGTAATGCCCGTGGTGTGCCTGATTACGTTGCTGCACAGGTCGGCCCACCGGCAGTACCGGCGCAGTTCGGTCTCAAGAACAAGTCGAACCTGCAGTTCCGCCCGCAGACGAACGTCGTCCGCACGATCGCGCACTGGGAAGCTGTTCACCGCAACGTGCTCGAAGACGCGCCGCAGTTGCAGGCCACGATCAACAACGAGCTTCTCTACGGGCTCGCGTTGGAGGAGGACTACCAACTCCTCAAGGGTTCGGGCGTCAACGAGGATCTACTCGGCCTGATGAACACTCAGTTCATCCAGACCTACGGCGCACCGTCCGGTGAACTCCGTTCGGACACGCTGCGCAAGGCAGCAACGCTGTCGATCCTCTCCGGGTACCCCTCGACCGGCTACGTGCTGCACCCGAACGACTGGGAGCAGACGGAAATCCAGAAGGGTGCCAACGGTCAGTACATGATCGTGACCAACATCGCGGTCGGTGCCCAGGCCCAGGTCTGGCGTAACCCGATTGTCGAGACGCC
>JBBSGY010000022.1:0-12070 GCA_038253645.1 Acidimicrobiales bacterium | reverse complement strand
GGGAGTTCCTGGCATTTCCAGAAGATCCTTGTAAGTAACAACTGCTCTATCGACGTCACCCGTAGCACCGTACTCGTGGGCCTCCAGACAGCGAGAGCGCAGATCAGCAAGACCTCGTTCGTCGGGGATAGATTCACGTTCAGACAGGACCAGCCTCAGCTTGTCGACCGGCTTAGGATGAAACCCTATCTCAACCGTCGTCACATCCGTTCCCGTTACGTCGACGAATACGGCGGCCGTGTCGCCTCGGACGTCGCCGGCAACGGCATCTCCAAGAGCATCAATTAATCGCATTCCCGGATCGAACGTGAGCGAAGTTGCGTACTGCGCAACCAATGTGCGTGCGACGTTCGCTTGGCGCTGCAAGTTTGCCAGGGCGACCACTTCGCCTGCCTCGTGCGCATCGGCGTACGGTGAACATTGCGAGCCACAACTCACCGCTGCGCGACCGTCTATCGCAACTATCCCCATTTGAACACGATCCCAGGTCGAATCATCTGCTCCGACCTTCTGCAGAACATCGCGTGGATGTAATCCACGGCGCAAAAGCTCCAATGCGTTTCTTCCGTGCCATTTCTTTGTCCAGCCGGCAGTGAGTACAACGCCAACTCCTGCTTCTGCAACAACGACGATGTCTGCAAGCTTTCCCAGCAGTGGCGTGCGGGCAACAACGCCCAGAAGTACTCGCGGGCCATCCGAGCCGTCGTCGACCTTGGCAATCAATCCATACGTCATGACAGCAGCATGACAAGAACTCTTGCATGCTCACAACGCGGCCCAGCGAGCTTAGGGTCCGCCGTCAAATAAGATGCGCGCATTTCAGCGAGCCAGGGGCGTTGCTCACAAGGCGCCGGAACGAGGTAAGTAACCGATACTGCGATGATGTTTCGGTTACGCAGTGAGCAGCGTCATCTGGCCGTTGAAATGTCCAAGTTATTTGGCGGCGGGCCCTTAGGCTAACCGGGTGCGAATCACACCCGTCTTGTGAGTCCGCGACTTCACGGTGGAGATACCGCTGTACTCATGGACCATCATCCTTCGCATTGTCGAAGATGAGTTGACGGTCGCATACACTCCCTCTCCCACTCCGTTTGCCGCTGCCCAGTGCGGTGCCGGTTCCAAAGCCATCACTATCGCGACATAACAATGAGCGGCGCCAGGCTGAGTCGATGCGATGACAGCCGGTGTTGTCTGTATCTGGTCTGTTACAAAGTAACTGCCTGTGCGGCGATCCCGGACGCCTGAATAGATGCGACTTCTGTTTGGCCGCCCTCATTCTGTTTGACAATCGCGGGAGGACCTGTCAGGCGGCTCGCAGCCATGAAACCCGGGCCCGGTGCTCCGCCAGCTCGGCCTCGTAGAGATCCGAGAGGTGGGGGTGATTCAGGCGGAGCCACTGCGACGACTTCGCGACGTATTGGTCGACGCACCATCGTCGCAGGGCGGCGGGCTCGTCGGGCGGTCGGAGATCGCACGCGTCGAGAAGACGGATGTCCGCGTTGACGTCGTCGACTGCCACGTTGTGGTGGAAGTACATGGAGGAGTCGGCCCATTCGCGTCGCCATAAGTCACCCATGGCATTGCAGAGTTTCACGATCAGATCTGAAGCTGCCGCGTTATTCCCCGCAAGACGGTGGCGTTCGAGAATCTCTCCTACCAACACCAACCGACGTTGAAGCAGGAACGGAACGGCGGTCAGATCAATGACCCCCACACGTTCGACGTTCGGAGTAGCGCCCATCGGCCCGGGCGCAAAGTGGCCGTAAACCAGTGCGGTTTCCTCTCGAAGCTCATCGTACGCGCGCCGCGCATGCACAAAATCGTCGCGCATCTTGTTGCGAGCGGTTGCCAAGGCGTCGCCCGTGACAACCGTCGGCCAGTCGACCGCGGCGAGGTCGATCTGCCATTCAGCGAATTGTGCGACCACGGCCGCCGGCGTCTTGAAGAACTTCAGTACGTACCCGTCATCGCTTGCAAAAGCAATGCAGCTACCCCCCTCACCAACATACGAAAACTCGGAATCGAGGACTCCTGCAATGTGGGGGCCGGGTACCACAGGCGCCAGCGGAGGCAACACACTGAAGCTTTTCGAGATGGACCGTGCCCACCGCGTCATTCGGTCTCCAGCGTCGGCAGGACCGCCTTATCTGACATATCTGACGAATGTAGGCGGTCGTCGCCCCGGCCGGGTATCAAAGGTGTTCACGGGCATGCGCACATTGAGTTGGAGGCCTGCAACCGGGCCGGTAGCGTCTATTGCCGTGGACGAAGCAAAGTTGAAATTCTTGTTCGATACGACTCCCGGCGACGAAGTCGACATCACCGACCTCGAGACGCGCGAGCATCTCATCGACGAAGAGTTCTCGCGGGAGCAGCTTTCGGAGGACCAGGTTCGACTCATCCGGGTCGTGCGAGGGATCATCGTCAATCAGATCGTCGGAGACGATCCGCCGGCGGTGTGGAAGACCGTGGAGCGCCTCGCGGGTGAGGGCGTCGACCGCTCCGGTATCTGGATCATGCTGCAATACGCCATGGGCCGCACGTTGCGCGAGACATTCGATGCGGGAAAGTACGACGACGAGCTCTACGTCGATCTTCTCGATCAGCTGCCGGTGCCACCCCTCGATGTGATCAAAGACGCGTACCGCGCGGAGGTACGCCTGCATCAGCCGATCCCCGAGGACGAGCTCGATCGGAAAGTGGCCGAGCGGCTCGGACTCGATGCCGAGAGTGAGGTAGTTGAGGATCTCCTCGACGACGCGTCGGACGACCTCTTCGAACCCAACGGCTCGTTCTGTTGTCTCGACGGGGACCGAGTGATCGAGATCGAGTCATTCACCGCCGGCATCACGCTCACTCACCGTCTCAACGACGTCGAACTGCAGCTTGGTCTGATCAACATCGCGTTCGACCTGGCACCGTTCGGGCTGCACGACGAGCTGCGCTTGAGCGGTACCGAGGAGAGGATCGAGACGTTCTCGGCAGACGAGGGCCACCTGGCGTGGCACGGTCCCGATGGTTGGCTCGCGGCGCTCTCCCCCGGTGACCTGATCGCGATCCGGCTCGAAGACCACAGTCTGAGCATCGAGCGCGTGGCGACAGAGCCTCTCGTTCTCGAAGACATGGTCGGCCGTGCGCGCGCCGCCTACGAACGACAGCTCGGCGAGCTCGAGATGCCTGTCACCGGGCTCGAGCTTGCGCTCGGCATGCTCGCAGATGATCGTAACGCGTTCGCCGCTCCCCGACCGCCGCTCGACGAGCTTTGCGCTGCCGCCGGCTTGGAACGCAGGCAGGACAGGGTGGCGGGCAACCCTTCTATATGGGACAACCATCAGCGGATGCGACGAATCCATCGCCTCGCATTGACGCTGCGCGACCCCGAACAGGCACTTGCCGCTGCGCGCACGTGCGTCACCTTCTTCGACGACGACGCGCTGCCCGCCGACGACGTGCGCTCCGCGCTGACTGATTTGCGTGACGGTGAGGTACTCGACGCCGTCGTGTCCGAGCTGCTGGCCGACGACGACGACGACGACGACGACGGCCAGGTCTCGGTTCAAACCCGAGACGTCGTGGCGCGCTGCATCGATGTCGCTCGCAAACCCGCACATGTCGCGGTCGCTCGCCTGCTCGCCGCCCGGCTGGAAGAGGCCGATGACGATGTCCTCGCCGCCGAAGCGCAACTACACCTTGCGGCCGAAGCCGACCCGGATTGGGCGCCGGCGCTCGAACGCCTTGCGTGGTACCTCTCGGATCGCGGAGACGCGCAAGGAGCGGCTCGGCTTTGGCGCCGGGCCGGTGTTGTGCCGGGCGAACGGCAAGGCCAGGACCTTGCCGAGGTCGAGCAGTTCACACACATGACGTCGCCAGATCTCGGACGCAACGATCCGTGCTGGTGCGGGTCCGGTCGCAAGTTCAAGCATTGTCACTCAGGACAGCCTGCTCACGCGCCGCTCCCCGACCGGGTCGGATGGTTGTGTCGAAAGGCCATTTCCTATCTGGAGCACTCGATGAACGACGTACACGATCTCGTCGCCGAGATGGTGCGTCACCGCTCGACGGATCCCGAAGACGACGGTTCGATCATCGAGGCTCTCTCAGATCCGCTTGTGCTCGATGTTGTGCTGCACGAGCGCGGCTGGTTTGGCCGCTTCCTCTCCGAGAGGGGCGTGTTGCTGCCCGACGACGAGGCAATGCTGGCCGAGTCGTGGATGCTCGTCGACCGCACGGTGTACGAGATCACAGACGTACGACGCGGCAGGAGCGTCACCGTCCGCGACATTCGCACGGGCGATCGGGAGGAGGTTCGAGAGCACACTTTCTCGCACCAGGCGAGACCGGGAATGTTCGTCTGCGCACGCGCTGTGCCCGACGGCGAGAGCCACCAGTTCGTCGGCGCCATGTTCCCCGTTGCACCTGGCACCGAGACCCACGTTCTCGACCTCCTGGACAACGAGGGTCCAGAGGAGCTTCTTGCCTACGTCGCGTCGACTCACCGAATGCCACAGATGGTTACGCGAGAGAACGAGCCGATGGTCATGTGCAACGTGGTGATCGAGGCCCCTGACGCGGACGCGGCAACGCTCTTCCTCGATGCCGCGTACGAGCGCAAGGACGCGGGCGCCGGTTGGGTGGAGCTTTTCGATCTCAACGAGGACGAGGCAATCGTTCGCTCCAACATCACGCTCAACAGAAAGATGATCCACATCGACTCGACCAGCGAACCTCGCGTCGAACGGACAACCGCCGCGATCCTTGACGGCATCGACGGAGCACGGCTCGTATCGGACGACCGTCAGCCCTTCGATCCCAAACGAGACGGTGCGAATCTTGCGAGGGCAGCCGGCGCATTGAACAACGCACCCGCCGATCCTGCTGCCGTCGCGCAGATACAAGAGATGATGGAGCGTCGCTGGCTCGACGAGCACATTCCCGCTCTCGGTGGCCTCACGCCTCGCGACGCGGCCGCCGACCCCACGCGACGCGACGAGCTGCGACGGCTCATCGACAGCTTCGACATCCCCTTCGACGGCAGCGGAGGCTTCGGCATGCGCCCGTCAAAGTTGCGCCACGCCCTCGGACTCAGGTAGCCCGGTGGTTCAACGCCTCCGAAACCACCCGAACACTGGGTGATAGTGGTCGGAAATCGACCACTATCACCCTGCGTTCACAATTCCGTCGGTAGGTGTCAGTCCGAGCTCACGGCCGGCAACACGTTCAACCTCGATGCTTTCCGAGCCGGGACAATCGCGGCGATGATGCCTGCCACCGCTGCGATAACCACAATGGTCCCTAGTTTGTTGCCGGGGACTACCAGCTTGTTGAAACTCTCCTCCGCCATCGCCTTCTGCATCGACCAGGCGAAACCCACACCGACGACAAGGCCGATCACAGTGCCGAACATCGAGATGATCGCCGACTCCCAACGCAGCGCGCCGCGCACCTGCGTCGACGCC
This sequence comes from Acidimicrobiales bacterium, assembly GCA_038253645.1. Classification (GTDB taxonomy): domain Bacteria; phylum Actinomycetota; class Acidimicrobiia; order Acidimicrobiales; family JBBSGY01; genus JBBSGY01. Next base: position 6,614 of record JBBSGY010000022.1, on the reverse strand, counting down.
ATGCCAATGGCCCGCAGTAAGCCGATCTCACGAGTCCGCTCGAATACCGACAGTGACAGTGTGTTGGCGATACCCATTAGCGCGATCAGGATTGACAGGGTCAACATCACGTAGATGAGGCTGAGCATGACGTCGAACTTCGCACCCAATGCCTTCTTGATCTGCGTGTTGTCCATCACGTCGACCGTTGGGTATGCGGCAACGAGTCGTTCGACCGCACTGCGCGCGTCGCGAACTTTCACGCCGTCCTTCAGCTGGATGTAAATCGAGCTGTCAGTCGATTGAACCAAGTTCTGCTGAAAGGCAGTCCGGTCAAGTAAATACTCACCCGGAATCGAACCACTGTCATAGATGACGGCCAGGCGGAGATTCTTTTCGCCCGTGTCGAGAAACCGCACCGGCACAGTGGTCCCGACCTTCCATCCCTTGTCGTCGGCGGTCTTGCGCAGCACCGCAATCGAGTTGGCATCGAGGTCGGAGACTTTGCCTGCCGATACCCCGAAGTCGAACATCGCGAAAGCTTCCTTCGCGTCGAAGCCGGAGATCGCCGTCGGTTCACCGTTTATCGCCACACTGCCCATGCGAGAACCCGTTGCAGCTTGTACCCCTGGGATCTTCTCGATGTCGGCGCGGACACTGTCAGGCAGTCCGCCGGCCATCTGCGCATCCGTACCGACCGTCAAGTCACCGTGAAAAGACTCGTCGACCAGTTTGTTCAACGAACCTTGGACCGACGCAGCAAACACCGTGAAGAACACGACAATGGCAACGCCAATTGTGAGTGCCGACGCCGTTGCCGACGTGCGCTTGGGATTGCGGGACGCATTGCTCCGCGCCAACACGCCGGTCATACCGAAAGCTGCACGTCCGCTGTGGAACATCAACCCACCAACAGTGATTCCGGCGATTGCCCCCAAAACACTCGTCATACCGAACGACGCCGCAACCCACGTGACACTCGCCGCAATCAACAACGCTCCGAGACCGATAGCGACCCCACCGCTGACTTTTGATCCCAAGAGTCGCGAGGCGGAACCGGCAAATGTCGGGCCCAGCACAAGAGCGCCGATCAACACCAGCAACCCGCCCAAACCGGTGAGCGGCACCGATTCACCGGACACTCCCCAGGCGAGAGCGCCCGCACCACCGAGGCCGGCGAGCGTGCCGAGCGCCAAGCGCATGCGTGAACTTCCTGTCTTGTCGACAGCTGCGTCGCGCAGTGCCGCTATCGGAGCCACCCGCGAAGCTCGAAGAGCTGGGATCAATGCCGCAAGCACCGTCACGACGAGCCCCATCACCATGCCGGTGATCACCTTGCCGGTACCAATGACCAAACTGCCACTGGGAAGACCGAAGCCGAAAGCATCGAGCACTGCGCTCAGGCCCACGGCGACACCGATACCGGCGAAGATGCCGACCATCGAAGCGACGAGACCGACGATCGCTGCCTCGATAACAACGGAACCGAGCACCTGACGGCGACGAGCACCGATTGCCCGCAACAAAGCCATCTCTCGACTGCGTTGTGCCACGACGATCGAGAAGGTGTTGTAGATGATGAACGACCCGACGAACAGCGCAACGACCGCGAAGCTGAACATGAACGTGTTGAAAAAGCTCAAGCCCTCCTTCACGTCTGCCTTGCTGTCAGCAACAGCATCTGCCCCGGTGATCGCCTCATCGGAAGATGGCAAACCAAATCGAACCGCGTCGCGCACGGCCTCTTGCGAGACTCCGGGTTGAGCCGTCACGGCGATGGAGTCGAACTGACCCGGCTCACCGACAATGTGTTGCGCCTCTGAAGTCGTGAACAGTGCATAAGTCGCGCCGCCCGGACTGTCGGACGTGCCGAACTTGGCAATGCCCGTAACGGTGACGTTATGCGTCCCCGACGCGGTCAACACGGTCGTGTGGTCACCAACGGCAAGCTTGCCCTTCGTCGCTGACGTCTTGTCGATCACCACGTCGGCCGGCGACTGTGGAGCGTGACCGGCGGTGAGTACCCACGGATTGAGCGCCTTCGTTGTCATCCAGTTGCCGCCGAGTGTCGGAGCGCCTTGGTTGGGGTTTTCGAGTGCCTTACCGTTGTGGCCGACGATCCGGGCGTAGCCATCGACAACGCCCTCCGCGCTTTGCACACCTTTCGCGCGCGCCGCTTGCGACAAGAGACTCGCATCGATCGGCGCGCGGTCTTTTTGTTGATCGACCGTCATAGTGGAAGTGGAACGAACCACTGCGTCAGTGTCTTTGTAGACATCTCCGTAGAGGTCATTGAAACTTGCACTGACCGTGTCGGTCAGCAGGCCGGTGCCTGTCATGAATGCGACACCGAGAACAACGGCAATGGCGCTGGCCAAGAACCGAAGTTTGTGGGCTACCAAGCCCTTGAGGCTGATCTTAAACATACTGATCTTGAACATGGCTCGTCTCCTTAAGATTCTTGTGGTCGCTCTACTCGCCGAACCGCTTCATGCGGTCGAGCACGCTGTCGGGTGTGGGGTGTTCCATCTCGTCGACGATCTGTCCGTCGGCGAGGAATACGACGTGGTCGGAATAACTCGCAGCCACCGGATCGTGGGTGACCATCACAATGGTTTGGCCGAACTCACGAACAGCGCGTCGCATGAAGTCGAGAATCTCGACTCCCGCACGCGAGTCGAGATTCCCGGTTGGCTCGTCGGCAAAGATGATCGATGGACGTGATGCAAGGGCTCTGGCCACCGCAACACGCTGTTGTTGACCGCCTGAAAGCTCGCTCGGCCGGTGCGCAAGGCGCTGTTGCAATCCCACAGTCTTCACAACGGTGTCAAGCCAGTTCTTGTCGGCCTTGCGACCGGCCAGGCTCAACGGGAGCGTGATGTTCTCCTGTGCCGTGAGTGTCGGGATGAGGTTGAACGCTTGAAATATGAACCCGATGCAGTCGCGACGCAGTGCCGTCAGCTGCTTGTCCGACAGCTTGCTGATGTCGACGTCGCCGACGAACGCCTGACCCGACGTCAGTGTGTCGAGGCCGGCGGCGGCGTGCATAAGGGTTGACTTCCCAGAGCCCGACGGGCCCATGATCGCGGTGAAGCGACCGGTCGGAAACTCAACGCTCACATTGTCGAGAGCTTTCACGACTGATTCGCCCAAGCCGTATTTCTTCGAAGCGTTGCACGTCCGAGCTGCGATCTCGGTTTGCACGCCGAGTTCCGGGGGATCGATCAAAACGGTCATAAGGGGGGCTCCTTGGTCGGTGTCTCCTTTCGAACATCAACCTAAGGACGGGCCGGTTTCGTGTCGTCAGCAGCAACGATGATTGCAAGTCGTCCTTACGGATGACTCGAATGCGTTGCTAAGTCGTACCTGAGGAGTCACCCGGCTGCACAAGACCGGTTTCGTACGCAACGACAACAGCTTGCACGCGATCGCGAAGCCCAAGTTTCATCAACACACGGCCGACGTGTGTTTTCACCGTTGTTTCGCCGACGATGAGTTCGTTTGCAATCTCCGCATTGGACAAGCCCTTGGCAATCAGTTTGAGCACTTCCACCTCGCGCGCCGTCAAGGATTCGAACGACATGTCCATATTGTGCTTCTGCGGCTGCACTGCGAACTCATCGATGAGTCGCTTGGTCACCGTAGGTCCAAGTAAGGCTTCTCCACTCGCGACAACTCGCACCGCGTGTGCAAGCTCTTCGGCGGGCGTGTCTTTCAACAAGAAGCCGCTCGCGCCTGCACGCAACGCTGCAAATACGTAGTCGTCAAGATCAAACGTTGTCAACATCAAGACCTTGCTGTCTGCATTTGCCGGGTCTTGCAGAATCCGGCGCGTGGCTTCGACACCGTCCAGCTTCGGCATGCGGATATCCATCATCACAACGTCGGGTCGCAAACGCCGCACGGCCTCGATGGCCGCTTCCCCGTCGTTGGCCTCACCCACAACCTCGATGTCGGGCTCGGTATCCAGGATCATGCGAAACCCGGTGCGTACCAAGGCCTGGTCGTCGACAACTAGAACCCGAATGCAGGGAGTGTCGGTCATGTCTTTTCGTTCGCTCCTTCGCCGTCGATCGGTAGTCGCGCCTTGACCGCGAATCCTCCACCAGGCTGAGGCCCGGCTGAGAATTGGCCGCCGTAGACTTCCACCCGCTCACGCATGCCGATCAGTCCGTGTCCGCCGGTGCTGCTGATGTCGCGAGCGGCGCCGCGACCATCGTCCGCAATGGTCAGGCTTATCCAGTGCGGTTCGTATTCCACGCGAACGTCGACCTTGGCGTTACCGGCATGCTTGTGCACATTTGTCAACGCCTCCTGCACTATGCGATACGCGCTGACGTCTACTCCTGGTGACACGGGCTTTACCTCGCCGTCGACACTCAATTCGATGGCGAATTCCTCGCTGGTGGAGCGCGCAACAAGATCGTCCAGCGAGGCTAATGTGGGCTGCGGTGCAAGACGTCCGCCCTCGTCTTCCTCCGAGCGCAGAACGCCCAGTAGGCGCCGCATTTCGTTCAGACCCTGACGTCCGGTTGCCTCCACCGCGAGCAACGCCTCCGTGGCGCCTTCCCTGTCGGACGCCAGAAGCTTTCGTGCGCCGCCGGCTTGTACGACCATCACACTCATGCTGTGGGCGACGATGTCATGCATCTCTCTTGCGATTCGCGTGCGCTCGAGCTCGGCTGCTTGACGCGCCTCTTCGTCGCGCGCTCGTTCGGCCTGCTCGGCGCGCTCCTCCAACGCGGCCACGTCGGCCCTACGCAGTCGGGTGTTCTGTCCCAGCAACCAAGCACAACCGAACACCGCAACCGAGCTCACGATGCTGAAGGGCGATGAGTCCGGCGGATCGATCAGGGTTGTGATGAAAATCGAGGCGAACACGCCGGCTCCGATGATGCCAAGCGTCCGGGGAACAGACTTGTGGCGAGGCAGATAGGCGCCGATCGAATACATCGCGATCATCGGCGAGTTGTTCGCCCAAACGTCGTCATACTTGCAAGCCCAAAAGACAAGAAATGCGCCGAGACAGAGAGCAAGCACCACGTCGGGACGCACGCGCCGCCAGATCAGCGGCGCCGTCATCGTCAAGACGAGGAGGAAGAACAGTGCGTCGTGCTCGGCGGAAAGACCTTCGGTCGACGTTGTCTGTGACGAAAGCGCGCTGATCAAACCCAGTGCCGCGGCGATCGACGCGTCCACCAGTTTTGGGTGGCCCTGCAGCCACCCCCAGGTCTTTCCGAACCCCGTCATGAAGTGACGATACCTACAAGAGCCCTTTTGATCGTCCATCTGATGAACGATCGGTGGTCATCCTCGAGGAGGAGATACTGACTGAATCAGTGGTCTATGTACGTTGAACATCGCTTTCAACAAAGCGCACAAGTCGGACGCACGCCGGCGATCTGTCTTTACAACACGATCTGCAGCAAGAACATTGCATTGGATTTCGTGAGAGCGGGCGCATTACCTTGAGGGCACTCAAAGAGTCTCCCGGGGGTTTCCGCTGTGCATCGCGTTTCTGTCTTTCTTCGCTCAAATCATCGAGTCGTCACGCGCGCCACACTCGCGAAGATACTGATGGCGGGCATCGCTCTGCAAGGCAGTGCGCCCGCCTCCGCTGACACACCCGTGACGGGGACCGTGACCGGAACCGACGGAACGGCTATTCGCAGCGTTGCCGTCCAGGTTTTCAATTCCGGGCAAACCACGGAGATCTCCCGCACAAGCACTGATTCATCCGGAAACTTCACGGTTTCATTGCCGTCTGGAACATTCGATCTAAGATTCCTGCCGAGCCTCTGGGATCGTTGGGACGTCAATGCGGTAACCGGCGTCACAGCCGGTTCTTCGCCGCTGAACGTTGTACTCAGTCCTGCCCGGACCATTGTGGTTGAGGGGACCGTGCCGAACGCCGACGGCACCGGCTATGTCAGTATCGTCGCGCCCGACGGACGCTTGCTTAACTCGCAACTCGATGCCAACGGTCATTACTCAACGGGAATCGTTGCCGGCTTTTACAAGGTGACGCTGAGAACCTCGGGCATCTCCTATCAAGACACGACGTTCGTGGATCCAGTCGACCTCACCCAAGATCGAACGCTCGACTTTGCTGTGGCGAAGTCGACCTTGACGGTGACCGTGACGGACAGCAACGGATCACCCGTAAAAGACGCGTTCGTCTTCTGGGGTCAGACAACCTTCACGAGCGGGCCTTACGAAATCACGTACGGACGTCGTAACGGCGTGTACACCGACGTGAACGGCAACGCCCGTATCCCGGTGCCTACGGGAGCAACAGTCCCGAACTTCAATGTCCGGGTCCCGGGGCCGTCGACGCTCTTCGTTCCCTTCACAGTACCGACCATGAACAGTGATCAATCGGTATCCGTAAGTGTGTCCGCTGTCGTTCATCTCGAAGGAACGGTTTCAGGCTTCGATCCAAATTCCACCGGCCTTGGACTGCGTTTCGCGCACGACGTGCCGAACGGCGATATTCAGTACTTCAAACTGGATAGCAGCGGACACTATTCAGGAGATCTCTTCGCCGGTTCATACAAGTTCTCTCTTAACAGCGACGGAGCTGTGAACAATTGGCTCCTGTCGTTTCCGTACCAGTCGGTTCAGCTGACACGGAG
>JBBSGY010000021.1:0-12124 GCA_038253645.1 Acidimicrobiales bacterium | reverse complement strand
CGAGGGAATGCGGCGATCGTCCAGCAAGAACAGCATGTACGGGCCTGGTGGCGCGATCTGAGAACCTGCGGGCCCGGTTAAAACCGATTTGTATCCGCCTGCACTGTCAGCCTTGACATTCGAGATCTGCACTTGAATCGAACGTTGATTCGCGTCGAACGAGTGCGTCATCGATCCAAGACCGACCAACACGGCATCTACGGGCCTTTGCATGTCGGAGCCGACGACGAATTGCTCGCCGTAATTCAAGACGTCCGGCGCGTTCACAATTCTCGGACGGTCCGTGAACATGTAGTGCGGGTAGTAGAAACGAAAGCTCGGCTTTTCGAGCGACGTCGCCGTGGTGATGTCACGTCCGCCTCCGACAAATACACGACCGTCGGGCAGCAAGATAGACACGTTGTGATACCCGCGCGTCTCTCCGCCCTCCGACTGTCCAACCGACAAGCGGAAGTTCTGAGCCGGATCGACATACATCGCGCGCCTTACGGTGGCGTCCGGGCTGTGCCCCGCAACGAGCAGAACGCGCCCGTCGGGTAAGATGACAGTCGACGGGTGATGCCGTTCGACGCCCGTGTTGACACTGGGTTTCCATGCGCCGGCTACAGGGTCATACACGTCTACCGCTGTCTGGTGGACGCTGTCGTGTGCGCCACCGGCAACGAGCACACTGCCGTTCGCGTAGCCCCAGTCACCACTTTTCAAGCGAATCGGCAACATCGCCGACGACGCGGTGTTGTCGGGCGCCATGTCCTTATCCCATGCGCCATTCGCCAGACGCAGCCGGTTGAACTCCTCCGAACCAGGACGAACAGTGTTGGCGATCTTCCACGCTGCCGGTGTGGTGGACGTACCGAGAACTGGTACTCCAGGCTCACCCAACATCATCAGGTCGTACGGACCGACACGCTGAGGAAGCACGAATGTGTGGGTGTAGTCGCTGTTGATGATCTCGAACGGCGTCTGCCCGACTTTCGATGACACCTCCCAGCTTCCCGTTGTGGGGTTGTAGATCTCGGTGCTGAGATTCACGGTCGGGTCAGGCTGCACACGATCGAATCCACTCGCAACAAGCAGCCGGCCGTCAGGTAACCGTGTCACCGTCGGATACCAACGCGCGCCCGGTTGATCGGCATTGCCGGTTGCTTTCATATTCTGCGGAACACGCGTCCAGGTACTGCCGTCGAATATCGTCGCATAGGAGAGTCCGCCGACTACGGGCTTGGTGAGCAAATCCGTTTTCGCCGAGCGGGTGCCGCCCGCCGAAAAATACTTCCCGTCCGCAGTCAGCGTCTGGCCGCCACAGACGAGGTCATCGTTGAAGGTCCAAGCGCCCGAGACAAGGTTTTTGAAGTCAACGGGCTGCTCGATGGGCGTCACGGTCAACACACCTGATGCGGGTGCGGGCAACGTAGGATCGAGCAAGAAGCTGCTGCGCCGGCCGAACTCGCCGGGCGTCGAGCCGCTGGTACCGGGCTGGCGCTCTATGCCGACGATGAAAAGCTTCCCCGAGGGTAGGAGTGTGCCGTGAACGGGTGTGACCTCCCAACCATCTGGCGACTGCAGCGTTATTTTCGGCCCCCATGCATCGGGCGCCACAGGCAACGCTGGGTCGACGGCACCGGCCGGCGCTCCCAGGGTCGCGACCATGAGCGCTGCAAGGAGAACTCCCAACACAGACTTCAAACGCCTCATGCCAACCCCCGGTCCGCCAAGCGCACTCAAGCGCGCGCACGCACCCTACGCGTGGAAGCTCACATAATGCTCAATCTTCACCTAGGGCTCACCACGAGATCGTTTGCCGCCGCAGACGACTTGCACCGCCTGATTTCGTTTCGTGCGTCCTTACGGCCGTGCACAAACGAACTTTCGCAGAAATCACCGCTCTAAAGACGCGCGAAAGTTGAAACGGATGGTCTCGTGTCTCGAACCGGCGCCTGCGCATTGTTCGGCGGCCAACTAGTTCTGGGTCATGTTGAATCAGCTCGGCTCGCCTATGCCTGCAATTTGGATCATGATTGCGTGACGACGACACTGTCCCATGGTTCGAAATGCAATACGACAGCTCTGACGCGCTGCAGTCGCTGCCGCCGCGCCGGTGCAGTTGCTATACCTTCGTGCGGACTTGGCGACGATGCGGCGACATCGTGCCGAAACCGCTACCGCCAAGGTCTCGTCTCTGAACAAATTGAGTCAAGCTGTTGTCTCGGTCGCTCGAGAATTGAACGAACCGGTACCAGAGATACTCATGGTCTCGCGCGGCAAGTTCATTCCGTTGGGTACCATCCACAAATTAGGCCCACCCGCACTGAGAGCGAATCAGCGGTTCATTGACGCGGTGGATGAGGAAGCCCTTCGTATGGCAGTCAAGCATGAGTTTCGCCATGTACGAGAGCGCGACTGGCGTTCATCGTACGCGCTGAAATTGATGAAATTGCCCGCACAAGCCCTGACCTATGTAATGGCCGTGAACTTGTTGACTACCGGTGCATTAGGTCTCTTTGCACTCCCACTCGCGCTGTCGCTCGGAGCGATGGTTTTGACGCGACAATCACTCAAGATCTTCAACGCCGATCTACGCAGACGTCACGAGCGCGCAGCAAACAGGTTCGCAATCAAAACTCCGGCCGACGCCGCTGCACTTCGGCGTTTGCATTTTGTGTCCCACGCGCTACAGCAAGAGACCGGTACTGGGAACCTTCCTGCCACCACTCGTGACTCGCAGCGACAATCACCTATTGATGCCCTGCGGGAACGTTGCAAATCCGGTCTCGTCCGGGTGGTTGGCTGGTCTCGAACCGACAAAATCCTGACTCGCGCCCGTGAAGTTCACCAGGACATTACCTTTGCTCACCTGTATCCTGCGGAATCGCTCGCGCCTTTCCGGGATCAAGGACTCTTACGCACATCGAACCCGCTCGAAGACCTCGACACCCAAGCCTTTCTCGAACATATTTCGAAACATCAAGTCGAAGGAGCTATATCCACGCTCGGCTGGGCGCGCGCCGATCGCCTTCAAGTTCCGCCCATCGAGGTGTCGCTGTCGGAGCGTTAGCTGCTGCTGCTGCCGCGACAGCAATTGCACTTCATTCGGGGAGTCAAGCAGCAACCGAGTACGTGCATCAAAATCATGCCGCCAACTCCTCCCTAGGCGATTCCAACACAGCGAATACTCGGCGCACTACCGGCTTTGATTTTTCCATGTAATCAACCGCGCGCCGGGCCGCAATCCGAACAAGGTGCATTTGAGGTCGCGTATCAACCGGAGATGCACCTTGTTCGCGCCATGGACAAGAATCCGGCTATGGCGCACACTATGGCGGCTCCTATCGCGATCAGAAGAATGCTCGCATGTAGCCCAAACGCTCCGGCGGTTCCACCGAGGATTGCAGGGCCGGCCACCAAGCCCAGGTAACCCATGGTTGAAAGACCTCCACTGATGAGCGCCGCAGAGCTTTCTCGCCCTTGCATCGAGTACGAGAGCAACAGAGGCCAGTTGACTGTTATGCCTCCGGCAGCCATGGCGAGTCCGATCACAGCTACCGGCACATTGTCCACGGTTGCAAGTACCGTGAGCCCTGCCGCCGCAATACCAGCGCCGAGCGTCGCTCCTCTAGCTGCGCCAAGGCGCCTTGTAACGAGGCTCAACGTCAAGCGGCCTACTCCGCCAATCAGATATCCGATGGCGGGCGCCGCCGCACCGAAGAGAACCCCGGAGTGCAGCTCCGTCCGTAGAAAGAGCGGGCCCCAATTCTCGATCGCGCCTTCGACAACGGCACCAGGCTGAATGCCACCATCACGACCAAAAGGCGTTCGCGCACCAATGAGCGCAACGAGGCAGTCAACGACACGTGCTCGTCATCAGCACTGGCAGCTTGAAGTGGCGCCACCTTGGCGCCCGGCCAGAAAGCGATTGCCAGAAATGCAACGCCCAACGCAACCCATGCCCATCGCCAACTCAGACCACTTGCAAGCGTGAAACCCACGCCGAGAGCCCCACCCGCAGCTCCAAAGCTATACATCGAATGGAAACGCAACAATCGATCAGGACTGGCGGAAAGAGCCGACAGTGCAACGGCGTTCATGACAATGTCTGTTGCCCCTGCGCCGATGATGACGACCACAAAAATTACAGCGAGGGCCGTAGGTGATGTAGTCGCTGCGCCGGCGATCAGAGCCGCGGCCCAGACGGCCAGACACACGGTCAGCATTACGTCGCCACCATGTCGATGCGCGAGAACACTCACGACGGCATTCGCACCCGCGGCACCCAACATCCCCACCGCGAGCAGAACGCCCAACCTGGTGTGCGAGGCGTGCATTGAACGCTCCACATCAGCGAGTGAAACAGCCAAGCTTCCGATGTAAGCGCCGAGTGCGATGGACGTCGCGGCAACTCTTCCCAGTGAGTGATCATCCACTCGAGCAGCTTGGCATTGACGGACAGATCCCGAGAACACGCGACGGCTCCCCCGGCTATCATCAGAGCCGCCTTCGAACGGTGTACTGGAGGGGTCCTCTGCAATGATCGGTCGATTCTCGCAACCGCCTGCCTGCCAGGGCTGGCGCCCGACCCGATCACCCCGTACCGTTGAGGATGAGGCGTCAAGGTATCCGGTTTTCCTTCTTTCTTATGGATTGGCATGACTCTTCGATCTCTTTTGTTCGCAACCCGCTGGCTTGCGGTGGCAATGTTCGCTTCAACCGCACTCGTCCTCGGGGCGTCCGCCGTGAACGCCAGTACCCATGACGGCGACCGCGGGACTTCGCGTGTGCAAGAGCCACCGGCACAGTGCTTTGCCGACCGCGAAGGAGCTCCGACGCCGGCACCTCAGGCCGGCGCGGTGAATGTCGCAATCGTCGTGCCTGCCGTCACGAGAATGCGACTCGGCCAACATGACGAGGTGACAAGCGTCGCGACAAACTCCGGTTGTGCTCCCAGGTCTTCTGACGACTTCATCGTCGAAAACAACAGCAGCTTTGCAGTGGCGACGACTGAAACTGCGGCGGCAGCACTGGCATGTTCGACGCATGGATCATGGGAAGACACATCTGCCTGGCACGATTGCCAATAAAACAATCGTCTATCTGGCAGAAAGGGCAACCAACGAATTCGCCACTTCAAGCCGCCCCTCTGCCGACCTTTGTCCCCTCACGCGGACATAGTCCCCCTGAGGGGACAAAGGTCGGACCCGGAATGCTGTGCAACATGCGTCAGATCGCCCGCGTTTTTTTTCGTCGCCTTCTTCGGCTACATCGAGCCAGGTTTCTGGCGAGTTGATGCGAGTGGCGCTTTGCTCAAGAATTTCGTGACATTACCGCCGTGGTTCGCGCTCGCGGGACCGCAGCCCAGCGTCTGGTGGTCATGCATGACGCTGTATACCAGGGACGTGCGAAGTGCATACGCCTCACCCGCCCGCCGCAGAGCAGGCGCACCCGCGCCTCATTAAAGAAGCCCTGAGACAGTCTGGACCGGTGTAAGTGCTGAAGTGCGTAGTGCCCCGAATGCCACGTTCCACTCGATATTGCGAGCACCGTCGAGGATCGCGTCGGCGAAATCATTGAGTGGCAACCGCGAACCGTCGACTCCAAATCCGAATCGCTCGATCACCTCTTGGTGGAGTCGAGCGTCACCTTCATTACCGTCGTAGAAGTCTTGCCACACTCTTTCAGACGCGCGGTGGACTCGCGTCAGCTTGGGAATCCTGTCCTGGGACACAGGAAAGTTTTTAACTCTACCGACGTCGAGGATGAATCTGTTTACACGAATTCGCTTACTGCTTACACTGCGCTGAAATTCGGAAAATGCCGCCTCAAGCGTCGACTTCACTTTGTCCGGCGGTACGCCGCTCAGGAGTTTGTCCACATCGGGAAACGGCGTCGCAAACAAAACCGCACGCGCTCCCGCAGCGGGCACGTCGTCGCCCTGGTTTTCCCTGCACCGAATGCCAATGAACAACCCGTCACGGAAATCTTTCAAATCACCAAGGCCCGCCGAGACATCGGCAGCTTCGCGAAATTGCGCGAGCGCGCTTTTCAGGCTGGCGCTCTCTCTTTCAGCTCCTTTGACTTTGGCGCCCAATACAGATGGTGACTCCGGGTACTCGCCGCGCGCTCTGACGAGCTGCGCTATGAACAGCAAGGCAACTGCACCGCCTCTTTCGCCTTCGCTTGTTTCAGCACTCAGTACCAAGTTAACTTCGGGGCCGGCGTCGTCGACTACTTTCGTAATTGCGTGAAGCATTGACTTGTAGCCGGAGCGAGTGCGATAAGTGATCCACACATCTAAGCGCGTTGGCCTGAGCACTCAAACCTCAATCGTTCAGCCGTGCTTGCAACATCGAAAGAACCTTTCTCACGCAACCAGGTGCCCAGAACGAGTATTTACACCGAGGAGCATGAATTCGCTTTGGTAGTTCTGTAACGACTCCAACCAGAACGGGCTGGGTGCCCAATCGCCGAATTGTTCACAGTGCATCGGCATGCTCACAATGTCTGATGGCGTATTCGCAGAGGGATCTTCCTTGGTTTGTAGACGGTCCCAACTCAAAGGAACTCTCCTCTCGCTGGTTCGCGACGGTTCCGAATCGCCTAGAACCGCTGGTCCGCTCGTCAGCAGTAATTCACCTGGCTGCGTCACGATTGGAAACTTCTTCGAATCCTCGCCCCGAAACCAGGGAAATGGCCATCCGACAGATGGCCGCGACCGAGGAGGCGGCCCGGGACGCAGCGCGTCTTGCGATATCAGTGTCTGGGTGCTTTCGATTAGCAGAGCGCGTTCCCGGCGTCCTAAGTGCGCTTAACGACCGACGCTGCTTTCCAAGTTGTCGGAACGAGACTCTCTCAAGCACTTTATAAGCGCTGCTGCGGCCGAACCTCTCGAGGTTATGACAGGAAGGTCCCTGTTCGCCGCATGGCCAAACGACCCACTGTTGACAGTTTTCACGAGACCCGCGCGATGCCCTGCGTGCCACCCAGAAAGCTTCTTCACAGACGTTCGGCGCGCCGCCGAACCAATTATCGCGGCTGTTGACCTCTTTCCATTACGACTGCGCGCCGTTAAGACTCCGAAAATGTCAGGAAAGGATCGCAATGCCTTTCGAAAGGAGATTTTGAGCGCCATAGAATTGTCCGTCACAGGAACGAGTCCATTGACCCGAAACATCTATCGAGATGATCCCGCTTCCGTCGTTGCAGATGCAACCACCCTTACCGTGCCAGAAGATGTACAAGACATTTGGAACGCTTTTGCAGGGGAAATGAATATCGTTCTTGGGTACTCCTTGACCAAATTTTGTGAATCAGTTGGGATTGCACTATTGGACGGCGTGTCAGATTGGGCTCGAAGCCAGGTACATGTGCCGCACAAGGTCAAAATTCTGGGTTATGCCGTTTGGCAAGTCATCAATAACCCTAAGCATCAAGCTGTGTGGGACGGCGATGAATCGGACTTGACCGGGGTTTGCTTCGATCTCTACGAGAGAACTCAAGGTTACGGAATCGCACTAGCTGATCCCGAGACGCGCAATCGACGACCACGTATGTTCGATGCGGCGTCATTCAAGAAACGCGCGATTCGCTCCTCTGATCCCGCAGCCGTCGAAAGCGAAGTCCAAGGCGCGCGTGCGCAACACAACCCTCGCGACGGCACCACCGACTTCAAGACTTGTCTTTAAAGTTCTCGACGAATGGTCCCGTAAGATGTCGACCGGCGAAGATCAGTGTCAGTCGTGGCCAGCGTTCGCGAAACTCAGTCAACTCGAATGCGAGAGACTCACCTTGAGAGCGCCAGCGGATCACTCATGGCGCTGGACGATTGCGACATCCAGAGGATCAAGCTTCGTCCGAAATGGATCAGGGCCATAAAGAATCGAATATGCGCTCGGCGCTGAACGGCCAGGCAATGCGACGTCGACTATGACGTCATTCACGTTTATTGCGACCTCGTAGTCACCCAGCCGGTAACGGACGACACCATCTGTACTGGCGAGAACCTCGAAGGTCGCTTCCGGCGAGACAGCCTGGCGCCATTTGATGAGTCGTCGCGCATAGTTGAGCGTTGACCCGGCATCGGACGATTGGTGTTCGACGTTAAAGGACGCGTCGGTCGGAAATGGATACACCCGTGGTGAAATGCCTTCCGCGCAGAAGGCACGCTGAGCCGTGTCATCCCATTGAATGACGCGGCGAAGTCCAGCGCGGCGCAAGATATCAGTGTCTCCCGCGACGTCCTCGATCCCGTTACCCAGTGGCATGCCATAGAGGATGCACGCGTCGACAGGACAAAAGATCACCAACGTGAGGAGCGCTCTGATGCCGGCTTGATTCGGCGTTGCCTCGTCGCCGATCCAATTCGGGTCACGCCGGCTGATCGCAAAATCGTGATTCATGTCGAACGTCACGAAGCGTTGACCGTTCCGCGACCGTTCACCGAGATCCGAGAGCGTCCGCGAGATCCGGATCGCGTCTCGCTTCACGGCAAAGATGCCGACGTCGTCTCCATCTCGTCCGTAATCAAGAACGTCCAGCCCTTGTTCCGTCCATGGTTCCTGCGATTTGCGATCGACATTTGTGTTTTCCACTATCGCCAGAAAGTCGGGATAATAGCGACGAAGCTGCGCCACAAGCCCTCCAATAGCCACGGCGCTCATGTTGCGCCCATGCGCGTCCACAGCGTTGGTGATCAGGTGTTGCTCGTATCGCTTGTACGGACGGGATTCATTCGGCTTGATGAGCCTTCCCACCTCGCGAGTGACTTCGGCGGCGAGCACGGTATGAGATGCCGAGTCAATCCGCGCACCCTTGAATCCTCGGTCAGCCCAATGCCTCATGATCTTCGACACGAACGCGGGCACGTCCGGCTCATGCCAATTCAGTGCCGGGTGACCCGGGTAGAACAGATTGAGCGTCCACATACCAAACGCGCCGTCAGCTGTACTTGCTGTGGGCCGCCACGTCCAGGCGGATCCGGGACCGTCGCCGAAAATGCCGCATAGCTGGGTCGGCGGCTCACTCGGATCGCCCTCGACGAAGTAATACCAGTTTCGATAGCGGCTATCGGGATCGGCGAGCGCGTCCAGAAAGTGAGGATGATGATCCGACGTGTGCGCCGGAACCAAGTCATACAATAAACGCAGCCCGAGGCTTTCAGCTTCGGCGACAAGGTCGTCGACGTCATCGTCGGTCCCGAATGCCGGATGGATTGCGAAGTAGTCGGAGACATCGTAGTTGCCGTCGATGCTTCCGCTCTCCGGATGACCCGCCTTGAAGAACGGCGCGAGCCATACATCGGTGAAACCAACCGCTTTGTATTTGTGCAGGACGCGAATAAGTCCGCGACAGTCGCCGATACCGTCGCCGGAGGCGTCTGGCGCGTGCGACATCCAATAGCAGTGGGCTATTACCCGCATTTCACAATTAACGACCGTGTCACTCTGCTCTCGCTTTCGCCGCTTGTATATCTGTACGTCCAACCATACAGCTCTGCCACGCAGTGACGGATCCGGCACAATGACATGGTGCCGATACCGTCTCGTCCTGCCGTCTCTTCAGCCCGGCCTGTTCATGCGCAGCTGGCAATGATCCTCCAAGGCCGAATCATTGCCGGGGTCTATCCACCCGGAAGCCGGCTCGAATCCGAGGATCGTTTGGCACAGCGGTTCGGCATCAGTCGAAGCACCGTTCGCCAAGCGCTCTCGGAGCTGTTTCGGATGGGTCTTGTCGTTAGTCGAAAAGGTTCAGGTAGCTACGTTGCAAGCTCATTGCCGGAAGACACTGTCTTTGGCCCTTCTGCAGCGCCCTCGTTTACCGGTTACCTCGAAGACCTTTACCTGGAAGGCGAATGGACAACCGACGCGGATCGCGAACGTAAAGAACTTGCATGTCCAAAGGCAATTGCGGCGTTACTTGGTTGTGAAACCAGGGACAGTGTTGTCCGTTACCGAAGAACACGACTGTTCGGCGATACACGCTACGGGGTCGCCGAGGATTTTTTGCTTTTGAAAGTCGCAAAGCTGGTCGACGCGGTAGATCCAGAGACAGAACCTTCCATCATTCATGCCCTCGCAAGTGCCGGAACGGTTCCGACCGAGAGCTTTCAACGCCTGAGTCCATGCAAGGCGGACAAACATGTGGCACGGACGCTCGGATTGAACATCGGAGACCCGCTGATTCGTGTCAGCGGTCTGACGACGGGACCGTCTGGGGAACCATTGGATGCATACCGGCTGTATCTGCACCCGGAATATGAAGTGCAGTTGCGATTCACGTCAACGGGTGCATTCTCCACGTTGCTCGAAGATCTCGGCTAACGGGTCTCTGCAGCCCCGCCCGATACGCGCGCGAACGTTCTGTCGTATCGCACCGTGGTCTGATTCACGCTGCCGGTAGTTGCAGCGACATCAACATCTTGAACACTTGTAGGTGACTCCGACGCATGGAATCGACAGAGAACACGCCTGCTTCGGGCGTAACGATCACATTTTTCAAAGCTGCTAGACCCTCCATGCGGGTAGTCAGTTCACTGTCACCGTAGGACGACCGCCAGCGTTGTGGAACCATGTCCAGGGCCAGACCCGCGATTGCGCCACTATCCAAGCGGCTTTGTATGAGGTCGATGTCGAAGTCCACCTGTGACGACATGATGACTATGTATTTGGGAGACGTGTCGCGCGTCAAAAAAGCGTCAAGGTCGACGTCGGCACCGTCGAGCGTTATGAGTATGTCGGACCAGTCCCACAACGCGTCCAGATCCATATAACCATTCAGTCCGAATTCCGACGAAAGCAGTGGAACGGGATCCGATGTTGCGGCGCCTACGTCGCAGCCAAACGCTTGGAAGATTTCGACCAGCGGACGGATGTTGGTGCCTCCGGTCATGATGCCCACGTTCTTCGCGAACAGATCCTCGCCGATACATTCACGCCAGTCATATTGAGCGATTTTCGCAGCGCGATGCATCGGTTGTACGAGTCGGAACGCGGCATTGACCGCGTACTCCACTTGACGCGTCGCGTAATACTTCTGAGTGATCGGATTGGGGTGAACGACAATCACTCCGAAGTCCTCACACGCTTCGACGTCGATGGTAAGCGGAAAACATGCCGGCGACACAACCGCTTTCAGGCGAGGGACAGACTTCAAGAAAGCGCGATCGACAACGGAATAGTCGAACGTCACGATGACGTCTGCATTTCGCGTTCTTCGCACGAAGGTCTCTTGGTCGACAATGCCGGGTGCAGAAAATTTCGTGATGCCATATCGTGTACGGAGTTCACGCAATTGGCTCTCCGGGAGTCCATAGCCATCCGTGAACACAAGTTCAGGCTTCTCATGCGACGCCGGAGTCAAAACGGCTGCTCGAAACTCATCGCTGATGTGCTGGACCACCCGTTCCAGCACGTCTCTCGTTGCGATGCGATATCTCGTTACGCCACCCTGCTTTGTGGCCTCAAGGACACCCATCTCAACAAGGTGGCGAAGCGCGACGTAAGCACTGGAACGTGGGATTTCCGTGGTGCCTGCGAGAGTCGCCAGCTCAACTTCGCCGCGTTGATGAAGTTGGTCCAGGATCGTTCGCTCATGGGACGTGAACATGTTCAAAAACTAGAGCTTGATGATAGGCTCGTCCAGTATTACTGGACTCATTCCACCAGGAGGCAGTTGGCCGATCCAGATATCACAGATTCAGGGGGCACTCGGGGGTTGAGCGTCCACACCATTTGGACAATTTCCTGACCTTCTGCTTACATCGGGCCATGAAGATCTCTGTTTGCTCGGTCAATGGCAGGTCATCTGGTCACGGCGTTCGAAAATTTCATGGCATCTGATCCAATTTGTCTTCTCCAGTACGGAGATGGCCCGATCGTCGCCACGCTCGGCGATACCCTCGCCAGTACGTGCAGTGTTGACGTGGCGTCGCGCTGGGCAAAGCCACAAAACGGCTCGGTTGCCGGCTACGGGTCATTCGAAGACGCGGCCCGAGCCCTAGCGGGACTTTCCGAGATTTCAGCGATGACCTCGGTATAAGGCCAGCTCAGGACTTATATTTTGCCAGTTTAGGTGTATGACCTAACTATCGTTTTGGACGGTAGGTTTCCAAGCCGAACAGCTCGAAGAGCTGCTG
>JBBSGY010000020.1:0-12432 GCA_038253645.1 Acidimicrobiales bacterium | reverse complement strand
GCACTCGGCCACAACGTCACATTGGAGCCCAAGGCAGCAGCTTGACTGCTTGACAATTCACGTCAGTTGTAAGGCGAGATTGTTACCTCGTCTGTTTTGGCGCGCATCGGTTTACGGTTTGAGGGTTATTTACGTCTCAGCCGTGGAAGCACGCATAACAAGCCACTCGCGGAGTTGCCGGTATCGGCTTGCTAATGACGCGCAGGGTAACACCCCGAATGCTGCTTCGTGGACATGCCGACGACGTGTCGCGACGCGCTACGGCCTCGCTTAGCTCCGACAGGCTTGCATCTGGGAGACGAGTGCCATTTAAGTTTTAAGGAAGGGCGGTGAAGCGCTCGCCTACCTCGATGAGAACGCGTGGGTTGCGGCCTTCGCTGCGTGCGTCTGCTTCACCGACCAAGGCCCGGAACAATGGATGAGGTCGGTTCGGGCGACTCTTGAACTCGGGGTGAGCCTGTGTGCCCACCCAGAACGGGTGTCCGGGAAGCTCGATGAATTCGACAAGATTGCCGTCCGGCGACATTCCTGAACAACGCAGGCCCGCGCTTTCGAGTTGCTCACGGAAATTCGGGTTGAACTCGAAACGATGGCGGTGACGTTCGGACACCTCGGTGGAATCATATGCCTGAGCTACTTGCGAGCCCGGCTCGAGAACGGCGTCGTAGGCGCCGAGGCGCATAGTGCCGCCCATATCGACAACGTGGTGTTGATCGTCCATCAAGTCGATCACCATGTGTTCTGACTCGGTATCGAACTCACGCGAATTCGCATCGGCGAATCCGACGACGTTTCGGGCGAATGCAATCGTCATCACTTGCAGACCAAGACACAGCCCCAGGCATGGAATCTCGTGAGTTCGTGCGTACTCGGCCGCGAGAATCTTTCCCTCGATACCGCGTGGACCAAAACCACCCGGAATCACGATGCCGTCCAAATGATCGAGCTGGCTGGGCGCTAACGCCGGGGTAACGGACTCGGCTTGGATCCACTCGAGTTTTACCTTCACGCCGAAGTGAAAGCCGCCATGGCGAAGTGACTCGACAACCGAGAGATACGCGTCCGGCAGGTTGACGTATTTGCCGATGATGCCGATGCGCACAGTGCGGTCGGCCTTTTCTGTGCGGTTGACCAACTGACGCCAGCCCGCGAGATCCACCGAGTTTTCGGGACCGTCCAAATGCAACAGGTCGCAAATGAAGCTGTCGAGACCCTCATCATGCAAAACCAGCGGAATTGCGTAGAGATTCGGCGTGTCGATACATGTGACGACGCCTTCGACGGGAACGTCACAAAGATTGGAGATTTTTCGCTTCAGATCAGGCGAGATCTCGCGGTCACTGCGACACACGATGACATCGGGTTGAATTCCCCGGCTGCGTAACTCGGTGACAGAGTGCTGTGTGGGCTTGGTCTTCTGCTCTCCGGATGGTCCGAGGTAAGGCATCAGAGTGACGTGCACGTAACAGACGTTGTCGCGGCCGACGTCTTTGCGGAACTGACGAATCGACTCGAGGAACGGAAGGATTTCAATGTCACCAACGGTTCCTCCGACTTCGGTGATTACGACATCGGTATTCTCGTCGGCAAGCGAAGTGATCCGTCGCTTGATTTCGTCGGTGATATGCGGAATGACTTGCACTGTCGAACCGAGGTAATCGCCACGGCGTTCTTTTGCGAGAACCGTTGAATAGATAGACCCTGTAGTCGCGTTGGAATCGCGCTCGCAGAAGACGTCGACAAAGCGTTCGTAATGACCAAGGTCGAGGTCGGTCTCTCCGCCGTCATCGGTGACGAAAACTTCGCCGTGCTCGAACGGGTTCATTGTTCCCGGGTCGACGTTTATGTATGGATCGAGCTTCTGCATTTTGACACTGAGGCCTCGGCTCTTGAGGAGTCGACCAAGCGATGAAGCCGTTAAACCTTTGCCGAGAGAGCTCGTTACGCCTCCGGTAACAAAAATGTGCTTGGTTGCAGTGCTCACGTACTTCGTCCTCTGTCGCTATTGCCAGCGATCGGTTTCTGGTGCGCCGGTTCCAAACGGGGCGTCGAATTCTGTGTTTCCAGGCGCGTGATTGCGGGTGAATGGCCGCTCCGACGTTGGTTCCTCCTTGTTGAAGAGCCGAGCTTCGTCCTTGTTGAAGGGCCGAGCTTGGCGGCCGGGGACTTCACTCGGTCGGGAGGAGGCGCCGACGCGATCATTGCTTTGGCGGGCTTCAGGAGCACCACCAACGTTAACGCGTGAGGAGGGTTGTGCCGGTCGCGGCGGTAATTCTTCGCCACCGGGCTCATCACGAACGTCAACCGACTGGCTTGACCGGCGGCCCATCATGTCGAATGCGTGCAGAGGTGGCACCGAATCGATGACCTTGCTGAACGACACGAACTCGCTCGCAATGTTGAGTACCAACAGCAGTGCCACGGCGATTATTCGGCCCGTTCCTCCGACTTGGGTGACGATTCCGACACCAATCGCCGCACCGAGCGCGTTTGCGCCGGTGTCACCGAGCATGAGTCGCTCTCGCAGATCATCGAGAATCAGTGCACCCGCCGCGCCGACGACGATTGCCGCCGGAACGAGTTTTGCGTCGAGCAGCGAAACGGCGGCGATGGCGATGAAGCCGATGATTGCAGTCTTGGTTGCCCGGCCCGGGCGAAGGTCGAGAAGGTTGATGAAGTTTGCCGCCAGAGCAATGATCGCAGCATCGATGATGAGTTGGGCTCCGCCGCCGTTGCCGATAAGAAACGCCGATGCGACGAGCGAAAGTGCAATGCCGCCGATCATCTTGACGCCACCACTCGTCAGCTGACCACGCAAGAGTGCCCGAATGTGGCCGCCCAGGCCGCGAGCTTCTGCACCACCGGTCAAATCATCGAGCAGGCCGAGCAGCGCAAAGCCGGCGACCGCAATAAGGGTCGCGGCGCGTGACGCATTGATATTGGGCTGGTCGCCGATTCCGAACCCACCAATGATTGCGCGAATGGCTTCGACCATCACGAGCGCGAGCGGCAGAACAATGCCCGCCGCCGTACAAAGCGACGTGCCTTGGAAGTTCTTGCGGATGAATACCTGCCGTTGCCAGGTTTTGCGCAACGCCAACCAGAGCATGCGCCCTGCAAGAAAGCCGACGATTACGGCGACGATGACTGTCATTTAGACGCCCCCTCGAGCAATGTGGCGGAGTTGTGCTCCGCCATCAGGTACGGTCCCACGAAAACTGCTGCGAGCGCCAACACGACGATGCCCGAGTCGTTCAGTAGGTAGATCAAAAACGCTGCAGTTATTGCAGTAATTGCACCGGCCCGTTCCGGCGAACCGACCGGAAGTGTGGTTATCCAGCGACCTTGGATCAAACCGCCGGCGAATACTGCAGCGATCACTACGACCGACAGGCTCCACGGGAATCCATAGCCGAACAGGTTCGTATCGACGCGATGGCCGATCGTCTCGGCGAATGTGGACCAGCCACCATTGACCATGCGACCAAGGTGCGTCTGCGAACTCGCAGGGCGTAAGTGATCAACAAAAGCAGCGATTGCGAAGAACGCCAGTGCGGCTCCGCCAAAGCTTCCGAGAAGTCGTGGCGAGATCCGCTTTCCTGCAAACAATGTGAGCGCGATCGCCACAGTGAGTACGCCGGCAACGAGGCCGCCCCCGTCCGCGCCGAGGTTGGGCAGACCGATGGCCAAAATGACTATTCCGAAGACGAAAACGACGCGTTTGACGGCATTCGGTCTGCGTGGTGAGCGTTGGATGTGAATCGCCGACCAAAGCACGGTCGAGAGGCTGAGCACCGTTGTCGCCGGGTTGCCGAGGCCGTAATAGCGAGTTCCAAGAAGTGGTGACGAGCCGAAAAGGCCTGATCGCTGCAGATGGGAGCCGGTAATCAGGTCGGCGAGGAAAACGAGAATCGTCAGCAACAGAATCCGTTCGAGGCCAATGAGACTCCGGTGCAACGAGTCCCCTACCAACGACATGACCACGATGATGCCCATTGCGAGAGCAGATAGCGCGGACCATGTCACAAGGCTCAGTTCAGCGCCCCCACTGACCCAGTAGGTGAGATAGGTGGCGAGCGGAAATGCGGCGACCGGAAGTGACCAGCCAACCAGAAGTGACCATCCGGCGAGCCCCGAGAGAGACTGTTCGGAACGAGCCAGCGCTATCGCAACCAGGTACAGCAAGGTCTGAGCGGCTACGAACGCGGTGATCACTTTTGGGGCCATACCGGCGTAGAAGCGGGCCGACCAACTCTGTTTCGCGAGTTTCACGGTGTCGACGGATTCCCTCGGATGCATTTGGAGCACGCTTCCCTCGACGCTCGTCGGGATTGGCATGCCTTTGATGGCCAGGACGGTCGGGGCAATATCGGTGAGATCGACAAGGCCGTCTGTTCGAGTCGACGGCGAAACGAGAGATCCATTGAGGTTTGCTCCGGCGACGACGAGCGGACGCAGAGCCGGTTGCTTGTCTTTTGTGGTTACCCCGGCCGTGATAGCGACCGTTCCCGGCGGCGCGACGGAAGGATCACGCTGTGACGCCGACTGTGAAGTCTCAACGTCAACGTGAACGTCTGGTAGAGGCTGAGCGTCAGACTTCCGACTTCCTGACGCAACCGCGTTCACCACATCAGTCACGTCTCCGGTTACGACGGATGCTGCGGCCGCGTTCGGGAGCTTTTCGGGTTCCTCAGGCCACAGCCATGACGGCACGAGATGCACTTCGACATGGTTTGCCCTGGGGAGTGGCTCTGCATGCGCCAATGTTGAACCGGGCGTGAGGGCAAGGAACAATGCAATCGAGATTCCGAGCAACGAAACGCAGGCAATACGGGCTTTTTTCGGCACCAAGCGGGGCCATAGTGCTCGCAACACGTCGATGCCCTGGTGCCCTCGGTGGGCAAAACCACGAAAATTCTTGCCGTGATGGCGGTGATCCATGTCGACTTCGATCTCCAGAACGCGTGCGCCGGCGCGGACCGCATCGATCGTCATAGCAACTTCGACCGCAAAACCGTCCGCAATATCCAACGTTTTCACCAGGTCGGCGGTTGCCGCTCGTTGGCCCGAGAGTGGAGCGATCGCGTTGAAACCGCAACCTCGTTGAATCCCCCACCGTGCGACACGGAGGACAATTCCGAACCCGCCGCGTCCACCGGCCGATGGCAGTGTGCCGATAGCGAGATCCGTTTCTCCCCGCTCGACGGCTTCAGCAAGTTTGGACACCTGGCCTGCGGTGATTGATGTGTCGGCATCGACGAACAAAAAGACATCCGAGGTTTCCGCCGCAGCGATTCCAGCGCGCATCGCGGCGCCCTTGCCGAGGTTGTGATGGAGCCGAATGACTCTTGCCCCGGACTTATTCGCTTCGAATGCCGTTTCGTCGGTCGAGCCGTCGTCGACGACGATGACTTGGTCGATCAATACCTGGTTGGCGAGCGAGTGAACGGTGTTTGCAATAGTTCGTGCCCCGTTCTTGCAGGGAACAATCGCGGTCGTCCGACCTCGGCTCGTCACAGTCGAAGCTTCGGAATTGCGGCGTCAGCTCCCGAACCAACGCCGTAATCGCCAACTTGGCCCGGCAACTGCGCAAGCGCGAGTATCACTGCGACCCGACCCGACTGCGTCTCGATGTCGTCGACTGTCGAAAGCTTGTTTTGGAGGGTGCCATCGTTGCGAAGCGTGCCCACGAACACTGCGTGCTCACCCGGGTTGTGTCCATCGGGCTCGTGGCCCGACTCCACTGCGACCACGCGCTTGATCGGTTGCGTGGCCAGAAGTCGGGCGAGAGGTTTGGCAATCAACTCATTGCTGATGTCCGGCTGTGCGCCCGAAGCGAGAACAATGCGAGCACCACCGAGCTCGAGTTTTGTCACGTCACTATTGCCTGATGCACCTTCCCAGTCGATAACGCCGGCATTCAGCAGCGGTCGGAGCGTTTCGGTGCCGGAACCGCCGGCGAGTACCGCCGAAACTCGCGCGAGGACCGCTTGACGAAGCTGGGTGCTATCGGCGCTCGGAACTTCGAGGTCGCGCTGCAACTGGGTGACAACGCTTTTGTCGTCGAACGAATTTCGCTCGGTGAACCAAAGAGTTCCTTTCGTTGCGGCACCGGCATCGAGGAGCATCTGGCGCGTGTCCGAGAGAGGGCCTTGATCCGTGCCGCGTATTGCGACCAGGACGACTGAGATTTCGCGAAGCTTGCCGTCGGTCAGGTACTGCGCGGCCTGAGTCTCATATGCGTTCGAACGACTGAGTTGACGCGCCAAGTTGTCGCTGCGCAAGTTCGCGGCGTTCACCTCATTACGCACGTTGTTGAGGTTGTTTTGGAGGTTGTCGACTGTTGCCTTGTCGATGACTGTCACTCCCATACCGATTCCGAGCGAAAGCGCGAGAAAGACCGCGACAAGTGAAATCACATGGAATCGAAAGCTCACCACGGCGTCAACGCCGAAATGAAGTTGTGCAAAGACCTTCCAACCAGGAACCAGCCGGCGGATAGGAATGTTCGAAATGGGTAGGAAACGAGACCCATCACGATGAATGCGACCAGTGCGCTTCCTAACAGAAACATCAGGTCAGTCTTGCGAACCGTGCCCTGGTAGAGCCGGCTCACGCCTTTTGCGTCAACCAATTTCGGGCCGACTTTCAGGCGCGTAAGAAATGTCGACGCCATTCCTTCCCGGCCTTTGTCGAGAAACTCCACCATCGAAGCATGCGTTCCGACCGCAACGATGAGATCAGCCCCCTCGTCATAGGCAAGGAGCATCGCTACGTCTTCACTCATGCCGGGTGCTTCGTACGTGACGAAATCGAGTCCGAGTTTTTCGAGGCGCTCCGCGCCGGGTGCAGCCCCACCGACATACGCGTGGACGACAAGTTTCGCTCCCGACAACAGAGCGTCATCGGTAACCGAGTCGAAGTCGCCGATGATGACGTCCGGCGTGAGTCCATCTTGGAGACAAACGTCGGCGCCTCCGTCCACCGCCACGATTACAGGGTGCATGTCACGGACGTAACTGCGTAAGTGTTGCAAGTCATCACGGTAATCATGACCACGTACAACAACCATTACCTGGCGACCCTTGAAGTCAATGCCGAGATCAGGCGGGTCCGGCGGGTCGAACAGCAAATGTGATTCTTCTCGCACGTAGCGCAGCGTGTTCTCTGCAAATGCCTGCAGTTCGGCGGACAGTCCCAACTTCGCGCCTTCAACTAACGCCCTGACGCTTTGCGCATTCTGACGTTCGCCTTTTGCAATCGACTTTCCGTCGACGAAAACTTCGTCGTTGTCGATCCGCACTTGTGCGCCTTCGCGAATACTCATTACACCGGAGCCAAGAGCGTCGACGAGGACAACGTTGCTTGCCGTCAGGAGTGTTGCACCCACACTCGGGTACCGGCCCGAGATCGATTCGCTTGCATTGAGCACCGCAATCGGGCGACGGTCGAGCAAGGCCTCAGCTGCAACACGGTCGATGTCTTCATGGTCGATAATTGCGATCTCGCCTGCTTGCAATCTTGGGATCAGTCGTTTGGTTCGCTTGTCGACACGTGCGCGAGCTTCTATCTGCTGGGCAACCGCTGGTGGCCGGGTGAAAATCATTTTACGGCGGTGCGACTGTTTTTCGGAGCTCTTGATTTGCCCATCAATTCGCGTGCGTGGGCGCGCCCACTCTCGCTGTCCGGACGACCCGCAAGCATTCGCGCAAGTTCGATTTCGCGTTCGGCGTCTGCCAGTTCGAGAACACTGGCCGACGTCGATTCATTGACAGTTGTCTTTGAAACCGACAATTGATGGTCTGCGCATGCGGCGACCTGTGGAAGATGAGTGACGACGAGAACTTGGTTGCCGGCATGTGCGAGCTCGGAAAGCGCTTGGCCGATCGACACGGCTGCCTCGCCGCCGACTCCTGCGTCAACTTCGTCGAATATCAATGTCTGAATGGCGGATAGCGCACCATCTTTGAGGAGTCCGAGGTGCAGCGCGAGCATCGTGCGCGAGAGCTCTCCACCAGACGCGGCTTTTGCAATCGGGAGAACCGGCATTCCGGGGTTTGCACTTAGCCCAAATGTCACGTCGCCTGACCGCGTCTTGTCATTCTGCACAACGTTGACTTCAAACCGCGCGTTCGGAAGTGCCAGGTGTTTGAGACGCTCCTCCACAACTCTCTGAAGTTGCGGTGCTGCTTTCTTTCGTGCTTTGAAGACTGCGTCTGCAGCGGCACCGAAGTTATCTTTTGCGGCTCGCAGCGCTGCCTCGGTTTCGGCGACCGACTCGTCGTGATTTTCCAGGTCAGCCAGGCGCGAGCTGATCTCATCGCGAAAAGCCATGACGTCACCAAGCGACGGTCCGTACTTCTTTTCAAGCTGACGAAGTTGATGCCTGCGAGCTTGAACCTCTGCCAGTGCCTCCGGATCGTCGACGAGCTGATCGAGAGCTCGCGTGGTGTCGAGGAGAAGATCATCCAATTCGGCAGCTACCGAACGAAGACGGCTGGTGATTTCTTCGAGCGGGGCGCTCGTCGACGCTGCTGCCGTCGCCCTACCGACAACATCGATTGCTGCGCCGTCTCCGCCGAGTGCTTCATGCACAATCTCTGCCGCCATGCGGTGCGCTGTTATGTCGGCAAGGATCTCCTCGCGTTTCGTGAGCAGCTCGGTCTCGAGCGGGTCATCAAGGTTCGCGGCTTCGATCTCGTCGAGTTGGTAACGAAGCAGATCCACCTCGCGGGCGCGCGACTGCGCATCTCCGCCGAGTTGCGCGAGATACTGTTCTACTGCCGCGAGACTTTGGCGCGCCTCGGCCATTCGGGTTGTGTCGACATTGCCGAACTCATCCAGTGCGTCGCGCTGTGCATGCGGTGCGAGGAGGGACTGGTGCGCGTTTTGTGCATGAAGATCGATGAGCCGCTCGCTTACTTCACCGAGTCCGCTTACCGTCGACATGCGCCCGTCGATGTACGCGCGCGAACGGCCGTCGATTGGCATCGCGCGAGTCAAAACAGTTTCGGTTTCGCCATCGATAAAACGACCTTCTATGAACGCCTCGTTCGCGCCCGAGCGAATCACGTGCGGTTCTGCTCTCGCGCCGCCCAAAAGTCGAATTGCTTCGACGAGCATTGTTTTGCCCGCGCCGGTCTCGCCCGTGACCGCAGTCATGCCAGAGTGCATTAGCAGCGTGACGTCTTCGACGACACCAAGATTGCGAATCCGAAGCTCAGCAAGCATCAGGCGTCCCCTGGTCCGGCCGGTCGCAACGCAGAGCGGGGGAACACATCATCGGTCGGTTAATCCGAACTTGGATTTGAGAACTTGGCGGAAATCGCGCTCTGCGAACGTGACAAGACGTGCCGGGATGTTCGAACGCCGGCAGGACACGACGCCCCCGGCGGCGATCGTCGCAACGTGCTGTCCGTCGACAACGACTGCTGCGTCTCTGCGGCCGAGCACACTCAGCGTCAGCGTTTCATCTTTGTCGAGTACAAGCGAACGGTCGAAAAGCATGTGCGGCGAGACGGGCGTCATCAAAAGGGCCTCGAGCGAGGGCGAAAGAATCGGCCCACGCGCAGACAGGTTGTACGCGGTTGAACCGGTTGGTGTCGCAATGATTATTCCGTCGACAGCGTATGTAAGGAACGGGCGGTCGTTGATCGAGACTTCGAGGTGGACTGTAGTTCCCATGGGTGGTTTCTCAACAACTACTTCGTTCATTGCAGCTCGCCGCAAGAGCGAGATCGTGCTCTTTGTAGCGTCACCTCTCGGCGCGCTCGTCGCTGTGACATCAATCGTCATTCGTTCCTGGACCGCGTAGTCGCCGTCGATAAATCGTTGAAGTGCGATCTCCGTTTCCTCGGGCTCGACTTCTGTCAGATAACCGAGGTGGCCGAAATTGACTCCGAGCACGGGAACACCGAGCGGACACATGAGGTCGAGAGCGCGAAGCATGGTTCCGTCGCCGCCCATGCTAACTGCGAGGTTGATTTCGTAGCCGTCAACCGAGTCAATCTCCCATTTCGAGAGCCCAGCGTGATGAGCGTCGTCGGCGAGCACCTTCGCGACGTGTCCGTGCGCTTCGATCCACTCGATGCTCTTGCGCGCCAGATCAGCCGCCTCGGGGCGACCGCGATGTGGGATCAGCAAGAAGCTGGTCATTCAGCCCGCATCTCCGATAGCGGCGTCGATGGCGGACGAAAGGGCGACTTGACCCGACTGCCCGTTTCTGAGCCACGCCAGGAACTCAACATTTCCTTTGGCGCCACGGATCGGAGAAACCATGACACCCATTGTCGCGGCTCCGCGGCTCGACATCGCGGAGAGGACCTCTGTGAGGGTTCGGCGCCAGACCTCACTGTCAGTGATAACGCCTTTACCCGCAGAAGCTTCGGCACGGGTTGCCTCGAATTGGGGCTTGATAAGGAGAATCAGGTCCGCGCCGGTCGTACTCAGTTCCTTGACGATCACGTCTGCCACGGATCTGAGCGAGATGAATGAGAGATCTGCCGTGACAAGAGTGAAGCGTTCGCCGAGCTCGACGTCGCGAACGTCGGTCTGCTCCCGCGAATCGACACCTGGATCGGTGCGCAGCCTCTCGTGAAGTTGCGCTTTGCCAACGTCCACCGCCACTACTGAACCGGCGCCTCGCTGGAGAAGGCAGTCAGTAAAGCCGCCTGTGGACGAGCCGATATCGATAGCGCGCCTGCCGGCCACCTCGATGCCGAAGCGGTCGAGCGCGGCTTCAAGCTTGAGGCCACCACGACTCACGTATTTCGCAGGTGGTGCCGAGACGTGAAGCGACTCGCCAGAACCGACCATTCGTGTCGAGTTGGTCGCAATGGTGCCGGCCACGACAACCCTGTGTTCGCCGATCAACCTTGCCGCGATATCGAGATCACTTGCTAGCCCGCGTCTTACCAGTTCATTATCCAGACGCCGTCTCGCGGTCACGATCCATTAGAGGCTTCGCGGAACCAGGTCTCGACAATCGACTGGAGATCCGGTTCAGCGAGCTTGATCGGGATCTCGCTTGAAGCCGGTCGATCCCGCGTAACACCGCTCATAACAAGACCAAATGATGCGCCGAGACCGAGCGCGAGGCCGCCATCGGTCTTTACTTGATCGCCGACAACTAACTCAACGTCGCCGGCGCGGTCGCGTACGAGTTCGGTCATGGCCGGTAAAGGTTTTCCGCCAGAGTGAATCTCGGCGTCCGCGGCGTAGCCGATAGCGGTCACCAAGGCTCCGGTGCCCGGAGCGAACCCGTCGTGCGTCGGGTAAAGCGGGTCCATATTCGTGGCGATGAGTCGCGCTCCGTTGAGCACGGCGCGGGTCGCAAGTGCCAGCCGGCGGTAATCGAAGTTCGGGATCCAACCGACAATCACGGCATCGACCTGGGGCGGAGAGTCACCGATGTCTGCCGGGTCGATCGTTTCGACATGACTCCCTTTGAGCGCCTCGATGACGCCGTTTCCGGCACAGACCAGCACTCTCTCGCCGGGATTCGTCAGGCGTGCCGCGGAGTGACCGCCATGGATGATGTTTCTCGCTGAGGTGTCAATGCCGAACCGCTCGAGCTTGTCGACATACGCATTGGTGCGATTCCATGAGCTGTTGGTCGCGTAGAACACCTCGTGGTTTCGGCGTTGAATCTCGGCAATCGCTTTGGCCGAACCCTCGATCGGTGTGTCGCCGCGCCAGACGACGCCGTCAAGATCGAGTACCCAAGCCACTGACTGAACTTCTATCAGACTGAACTTCTATCAGACGGAACTTCTATCAGGCGGAACTTCTATCAGGCGGAACTTCTGTAAGCAGGCGCAGTGGTATGAACCACACGTGCGAATTGATCCGTTTCGGGGTTTCAGATATGACGACCCGCAAGCTGATCCTGCGAATGCGCCGGGTGTCATGGATCTCACGACAGTCGTGTCCGGTGACTCAGGCTATTCGGCCTCGCGCCTGCTCGAGCCGGGTGCAGAAGAAACATTTGCGAGCTGGCTCGCCGACGGCGTGGTTGTGCAGGACGACGAGCCGGTGTTCTACGCATACCGATCCGGCCGGCGTGATGATTCCGGCTTCCGTCAGGGCTGCGGCATCATCGGCGTTGCCGGCAATGTCGAACGTTTGGCTGTGACGCCTTCGTTTGTCGAGATCGAGGCGCCGGCACTTGTTGATTTGATCGGCATGGCAACCGGTCCGTTGCTTGCCCGAGCCACCGACTCGCAGGGCAGACACCATCGACTTTGGGCAATCGCTCAAACCTCTGTTATCGAAACGATCGGCAATCTGGTTTCCGGTGTCGAACAGCCAGTCGGGTGCGGTCCCCTGGTGGCAATCACTCCCGACGCGACCGTGGCACCAATAGGTCTCGTTTTCGCATTTGCCAACTAAAGGGCTCGCGAGAGAATTAGGCGGACATTTCAACGGCCAGAT
>JBBSGY010000019.1:0-12489 GCA_038253645.1 Acidimicrobiales bacterium | reverse complement strand
TATTAACGTTTTGTGTTAACATAAACTGTTTTTTGTGTTTCCTTTCAAACCAATCCCCGACTCTAGCCCCGAACAGCTCCCGTCTGTGGCCGCTCGATAGGCCGAAATCATTTCCTTCTCGCGTTGGCCGTCGCTCGTTTATTGGACTTGTTGATGGCTTCGGCGAGTTCGCTCTTGTTCATCTTCGAGCGCACGTCGATACCGAGCTTTTGTGCGGTTCTCATTAGGTCGTCCTTCGAACGCCCCATCATGTCGACGCCGTCATGCGATTCGCCGGCGCCTCGTTTCGCGGCCGTCCCGGTGCGTGCCGCTTGCGGATCTGACGGGCCCTTGTGACCCTTTGGCTCCCAGTGGTCACGGACCTTTTCATGAGTGTGCTTCAGCGCGGCGAAAGCCGTGCGATGAGCGCGCTCACCTTCGCCGTACTCGTCGACAGCGTTGTCGTGCGTCTCCAGCCAGGTGCCTGGCGCTTGTGAAGAGGACCGTTTCACGGTGGACGGCATCGATTTGTCTGCAGGCATTTCAACCTCCCAAGGCTCTCTATGGAACGCGATTCCCGGTGGTGCGGCAATCGAAACCCAGGCAGGTAGCGTCGGCGGTACATGGAGACCCTGATCCAGCTGCTGATACTTCTTGTGGTGGTTCCAGGCGGCGCGTTCGTATTCGGCTACGTCTTTCTGCTCAAGATGATGTCGCACATGCAATCTCGCCTCGGTCCGATGGAGGCCGGGCCTCACGGAGTGCTCCAACTTCTGGCCGATGGAATCAAATTCGTCGGGAAGGAAGACCTTTTTCCTGACCGGGCCGACCGGCTTGTGTTCGGTCTTGCACCGATAGTGGTCGTTGTGTCGACTTTCATGCTGTTCATCGTGATTCCGGCTGGACCTGGGCTCGTCATCGAGAACTACGACATCGGCGTCCTCTACGTCATCGCGATAGCGTCTGTCAGCACTATCGGAATCCTCATGGCGGGGTGGGCGTCGGCGAGCAAGTACTCGTTGCTCGGCGGACTCCGCGCGGCCGCGCAGTTGCTTGCCTACGAAATTCCGCTGGTGCTTGCTGCGCTCGGTGTCGTCATTCAGGCGGGCAGCCTCAGCCTTGTTGCGATCACACAGGCGCAAGCAGACACACTGTGGTTCTTTATTCCCCAGGTCGTCGGGTTCGGGCTGTTCCTCATTGCCGCGCAGGCGGAGTTGACACAGACTCCGTTCGACATGCCCGTTGCCGAAACCGAAATTGTCACGGGATATCAAACCGAATACAGCGGCTTTCGTTTTCTCCTCTTTTACATCGGCGAAACTGCGACTGCAGTCGCTCTTTCGGCAGTGACGGTCACATTGTTCCTCGGCGGATGGCACTTGCCCTTTGTCGAGATCGCTGGAAACGTCGGAAAAGTGGCCGGGGTCACTGTCTTTTCGGTCAAAGTGCTTGCCGTCGCAGCGGTGATGTTCTGGGTGCGATTCAGCCTTCCCCGCTTGCGAGAAGACCAACTTCAGGCATTCGCGTGGAAAGTCCTGGTTCCACTAGGCCTGCTCAACCTTGTCGTGACCGCCATCTTCAAGGTCGCGTTGTGACCCGCCACCGCCGACCATTGTCCCCACAGGGGGACTATGTCCTGCTGAGGGGACAATGGTCGGGCGAGGCGGGAAAGTTATGAAGCTGCCGGGCATCTTTCACGGAATGAAGATCACAGCGCGCACCATGTTCACGCGCGCAGTTACGGTCCAATATCCGCACGAAAAGGAAGAAAAGGCGCCGCGCTCGCGTGGAGTCATTGCGCTCAAAGAAGAAAACTGCACGGTCTGCATGTTGTGTGCGCGCGACTGTCCGGTGTGGTGCATTTGGATCGAGGGCTACAAAGATCAAGCGCCGCCCCGCAAAGAGGGCGGCAAGCCGCGGCTTTCACAGAAGCTCGATCGGTTCGACATCGATTACTCGCTCTGCATGTACTGCGGCATTTGTGTCGAAGTGTGCCCGTTCGACGCTCTCTTTTGGAGCCCCGAGCACGAGTACTCCGAACCACACATCGCCGACTTGCTTCACGACAAGAAAAAGCTCGGCGAATGGATGGAGACCGTTCCCGCGAAGCCAGAACTGGAGCCACATCCGCCGGAGACCCAAGCTGTCGAGGCACAGCCTCAGAGCTGAACGGCCCGCCACGATGCAGCGACCGGGGCTCGCCGGAGGCAGCCCCCGGCGCCAGTAGCCTCGACAGCCGATGGTATCGACTGTCGCCTTCCTTGCGTTCAGCCTCGTGGTGATAATCGCCGCGTGGCGCGTTGTCACGTCCCCAAACGTGGTTCGTGCGGCGTTGGCCCTGGTAGTGGTGCTTGCCGGAATTGCCCCCATCTACCTGATGCTCGCCGCGGAGTTCGTTGCGCTCGTTCAGCTGCTTGTGTACGTAGGCGCGGTCGTCATTCTCTTTTTGTTCGGCATCATGCTCACCCGCTCACCCGTAATGGCAGAGCCCGACGCCGCCGACCGACGCCATCGGGCAATCTCGGTGATGGTGGCGTCGGGGCTTTTCATCCTGCTCACCTTCGCTATTCGTGACGGCGTCGGAAGCAAGGCAGTCGACCCGGCCAATATCGGTCGCACTGCTGCCGTCGGCGATCTCCTCCTGCGCGACTTCATCATTCCGTTTGAAGCCGTTTCCGTGCTTCTGCTGGCCGCACTCGTGGGCGCAATCGTGATTGCAAGGCGGGAGCAGTAAGTGAAGCTTGCTCAGTATCTCGGCCTTGGCGCGATGTTGTTCAGCCTCGGCATCTACGGCATTCTCACACGACGCAACGGCGTCATGATCCTGATGGCAATCGAGTTGATCCTCACCGCGGTCAACATAAACGTCGTCGCGTTCGGCGCGTTTCATGACACACAAGTCGGCCAAGTGCTTGCGCTGTTTGTGATTGCGATCGCGGCAGTCGAAGTCGCCATCGGCCTTGCAATCATCCTTCTCATCTATCGCAACCGCGGAAGCGTCGACATCGCCACCGTCGACGACCTGAAGGGTTAATGCATGGTCGCGCACCCGTGGATAATTCCGCTCATCCCGGCGGCTTCATTCCTCACTATTTTGTTCTTCGGCACGCGTATGCCAAGACGCGGCGCCGAGCTGGGCGTCGCTGCGATGGCGAGCGGTCTCGTACTTTCCACATGGCTTGCCATTGAATGGATCACTGGATCTCGTGTTACGCACGAAACACGACACCCTTGGTTCGATGTCGGTTCGATTCATGTTGCGGCGGGCACACTTACTGATGGCCTGACCGCAGTGATGCTTGTTTTGGTGTCGATAATTTCGCTGCTCGTGCAGATCTACAGCTCGAGCTACATGCGCGATGACCGCAGATACACGCACTATTTCGCTGTACTTACGTTGTTCACCGCTGCAATGCAGTGGTTTGTGATGTCGGCGAACGTTTTGCAGATGATCTTCGGTTGGGAAGTCATGAGCCTTTGCTCTTTTCTTCTCATCGGCCACTGGTGGGAAGAGAAGCGCAATGTGCACGCCGCGATGAAAGCGTTCCTCACGACACGCGCGAGTGACATCGGGCTGTTCGTCGGAGTCATCGTTCTTTTCTTTGCCGCCGGTGACACGTTTCGCATCATCGCAATCAACGATGCTGCGCTTGCCGGTGGAATCGAACATGGTCTACTTATTGCAGCTGCGTCTGCGCTGCTGCTTGCGGTCATTGGCAAGAGCGCGCAGTTCCCGCTACACACCTGGCTGCCAGACGCGATGGCGGGCCCGACTCCGATGTCAGCGCTCATTCACGCGGCAACGATGGTTGTCGCAGGCGTGTTTCTGATTGCGCGTCTGTTTCCGGTATTTGCCGAAGCATTTTCCATCGGTTCGCTTGCCGACACTTTCCATGGGCTCAACCCGGTTGCACTCATCGGCGCAATCACGATCATCGTTGCTTCACTTCTCGCGTTCGTACAGACAGATATCAAGAAATTGCTGTCGTACTCGACGGTTAGTCAGCTCGGATTCATGGTGATGGCGCTCGGCGTAGGTGCTTGGGTGGCTGCGATCTTCCACCTTTTTACACATGCGTTCGCAAAGGCGCTGCTGTTCTTGAACGCCGGAAATGTCAGCCATGCGGTCTATGGGTTCGACTTGGAGCGAGACATGGGTGGCTTGCGCAAGCCAATGCCGATTACGCACGCAACGTTTGTTGTCGGCGGGGCTTCACTTGTCGGAATCGGCCCACTCGCCGGCTTCTGGTCGAAGGAGCAAATTGTGGCGCAGGCCGGTGCCAACGGATACACCGCCTTCGCCGTTGTCGCCCTTGTAGGCACTTTCTTGACTGCGGCGTACATGTTCCGTTGTTACGCGCTCATGTTCCTCGGTGAACACCGTGGCTCCGCTCATCCTCACGAGGCGCCGCGGACATTGACGGTTCCGTGCGTGATCCTGGCGATCATGACAGCGGGTGCGGGATTCCTCCATGCCCCGGCGCTCGGCATCGATGCGTTCGGAAGCTGGGTCAAGCCGGACTACTTGCAAGAAGCGGCGACCGATGTTCGCGCGGCCCTTCCACTTGTTATCGAACTTCTTCTTGTGGCGTTGGGGCTGGGCATTGGTGTGGTTGCACACAGCCGGGGGGTTGGTCCCCGCGGACTCGCAACCAGATTCACAAGCGCGCGTGCGGTCTATCACCTGCTGCACAACCGCCTTTATCTTGACTGGCTCTACGACAAGATCTTTGTTCACGGAATTCGTCGTGGGTTGGCGTGGCTCGTTCACTGGGTCGATCACAACGTCATCGACAACTTCGTCGATCGGCTCGGTCGCGCCACCGTGGCTGTCGGAGTTGCGCTCGATCGTCACTTCGACGGCCGTCTTGTAGACGGAACCGTCAGCGAACTCGCTCGCGGTACCAATGGTGCCGGTCGCGCTTTGAGCAGTGTGCAGAACGGGCGCGTGCAGCGCTACTTAACGATTGCAGTTGCGGGAGTTGCAATCGTCACTGCCGTGATTGCCGCAGGAGGCCTTCATTAAGTGTTGTTAACCCTTTCAATGTTCTTGCCACTTATCGGTGCGACCGTGATGATCTTTGTTCCGCGCGAACGCGAGTTGATGCACAAGGTGATTGCGCTTGTCACCAGCCTGTCGGTGCTCGGCCTCGGCATCGCGATGCTCGCAAAGTTCAACTACGACAAGGCCGGCTCGCCGCAGTTCGAAGTCAATCATTCCTGGATTGGCGTTATCAACAGTCGTTTTCACGTGTTCGTCGATGGAATCTCATTGCCATTGCTTCTGCTCTCGATGTTGATCACAACGCTTTGCATCATTTACTCATGGGCGAGCGCGCCGGAGCCGCGTAATTTGAAAGCCTTTCTCTCGCTCATTCTGTTGCTCGAAACCGGAATCAACGGTGCATTCGCAGCGCAAGATCTCATTTTGTTTTTCGTCTTTTTTGAGGTTGTGTTGCTTCCGATGTATTTCCTCATCGGTGTTTGGGGGGATGAGCGCCGCCAGTACGCAGCGCTCAAGTTCTTCGTCTATACCGTTCTTGGTTCAGCCTTCATGCTTGTCGCGTTCCTCGGAATCTATTTTCTCGGGGGCGAGACCTTCGATATTCCGCAGCTCGCAGCCAGGGAACTCACAGCGATGGGCTCACCGGTCGCGACACTTGCCCGCACAACTCAGCTGTTGTTATTCGGCTCATTGTTCGTTGGGTTCGCGGTGAAAGTTCCGATGTTCCCTTTTCACACTTGGATGCCTGACGCTCACACTGAAGCCCCGACCACGGCGTCGGTGCTTCTCGCTGCAGTGTTGCTGAAGCTCGGCGCATACGGCTTCATTCGAATCGCGCTACCGATCCTGCCTGATGCAGCGAAAACGTATGCGCCGTGGATCGGGCTTGTCGCTGTAATCGGAATCATCTACGGCGCCCTGGGATGTCTCGCACAGACCGATATGAAACGATTGATTGCGTTTTCGTCTCTTGCTCACATGGGTTTCGTGATGCTTGGCATTGCGACCTTGAGTGATATCGGGATCAACGCTGCGCTATTCGCAATGGTCGCGCACGGACTCATAACCGGCATGTTGTTCTTTCTCGCCGGCTCCGTTCACAAGCGCCTCGGAACGCGCAATCTCACAGAGCTCGGAGGCCTCCTTCAGGTCGCCCCGCACCTCACATGGATTCTCGGCTTCAGCGCGATGGCGAGCCTTGGCTTACCCGGTCTTGCCGGTTTTTGGGGAGAGTTCGGATCGATCCTCTCGGCCTTCGAACCCGCCAATGGGCTTTCGGTGACGACGTTCCGCGTTTACATGGTGCTTGGTGCGATCGGCACCGTGCTCGGCGCCGGTTATCTGCTGTGGATGTACCAGCGCATCGCGTTCGGTTCGCCAAGCGAAACCGTTAAAGCCGTGCAGGTGCGAGATGCATCGCTCGCCGAATACCTGGCATGGGCGCCACTGATCATCCTCATCGCCGTGCTTGGTGTTTTTCCCTCGCTCATATTCGACATTACCAACCCAGCGGTCTCACACCTGACCGCAATCTTTGAATGACGCCACATCTCGACGCTGTCGTGCTGCTTCCCGAGATCGTCGTGACATCGACGATCGCAGTTGTCTTCGTGCTCGACCTGTTCGCGCCGAAAAGACAGCGCGGATTGCTGACGAGTGTTTCCGGTGTCGGTGTGCTGGTGGCGCTCGCATCGGTTGTCGTTCTGTACTGCACCTCGCGCCATGCTTCTATGGTTGGCGGAAGTTACGTCGTCGACGATTTTGCTCTACTCGCGAAAGCGCTGCTGGTCGCGTCGACGTTTGTCGTTTTGCTGATGGGTTCGCCTAAGGAGTGGAGAGGCGAGTACCTCGTACTCATCCTGTCCTCTTTGCTCGGCGCCGTAATGGTCGTGTCATCGCGTGAGCTCGTCACGTTTATCGTGGCGTTCGAGTTGCTTGCGATTCCCGGCTATTTGCTCACTGGATGGCGTAAACGGTCGACAGCCGGTCACGAAGGCGCGCTGAAGTTCTACCTATTGGGCATGATTGCAACGGCGATCATGCTCTACGGCGCGTCTCT
The DNA here is from genome assembly GCA_038253645.1 of Acidimicrobiales bacterium. Lineage (GTDB taxonomy): Bacteria > Actinomycetota > Acidimicrobiia > Acidimicrobiales > JBBSGY01 > JBBSGY01. The sequence goes on along the minus strand of JBBSGY010000019.1, from coordinate 5,446 downwards.
TGTGTTCGGAGTTGCCGGTGCTACGAAGTTCGAAACGATTGCCGCCGTGTTCAGCAGTCCCGATGGTAATTCAATGCTCGCCGTGGTTGGCGTGCTGTTCGTGCTGGCGGGGATGGCGTACAAGTTCTCGGCAGTGCCACTGCACTTTTGGGCGCCTGACGCGTATCAAGGTGCCCCAGTGCCGGTCGCAGCGTACCTGTCGGTGGTGTCCAAGGTTGCAGGGTTGTTTGCGTTCGCCGAGTTCGCGCTTGTCGCGCTGCCGGGTGCCGGTCATATTTGGGCACCGATGCTTGCTGTAATGGCAGTAGCGACAATGACTGTCGGCAACGTGGTCGCTTTGCGTCAGACAGACTTCGTGCGGCTACTGGCCTATTCGTCGATCGCACAGACGGGCTATGCGCTTGTGCCGATTGTCGTTGCCGGCTCGTACGGTGGAACGAAGGACCTCGCACTTGAATCCCTTTTCGAATTCCTCGCGATCTATGCGGCAATGAATCTCGCGGCTTTCTCGGTTGTCATTGCCGTCGGTTCGACGTCGATCGTCAGTTTGCGTGGCCTCTTCCAAACGAGACCGGCACAGGCGGTTGCACTCACCGTTGCCTTGTTGTCGCTTGCGGGCATCCCGCCGCTCGGTGGTTGGTTTGCGAAGCTCGTAATCTTCAGATCCGGCATCGAAGCCGGCTCGACTGTTGCAACTGTTCTGGTGGTAATTGTCGCGGTCAACACGGCGATCGGCCTGTACTACTACGCGAATGTGATCGCACAAATGTGGCGACCTTCCGAAGATTTGCAACCGCTGCCGAGACCACCTCTTTATGTGTTCATCGCGCTCGCAAGTACTGTCGCAGCCACGCTCGTGATGGGAGTGTTACCCGGTCTCATTACCCACCTCGGCGAAATGATGAGGTTCGCGTCGTGACACTTGTCGAGGAGATCAAGAAGCGAAAAACCGTCAGCTTTTCTGAATATCAAGAACTCGCGCTCTACGACCCAAGCTCCGGGTTTTATGAGACCGGAGGAGGAGCAGGGCGCGACTTCATTACGAGTGTTGAAGTCGGTGCTGTGTTTGCCGAAGTCATTGCCGCCGCACTCGACACCTGGTGGGGCGAGCTCGGCAAGCCCAACCCGTTTTTCTTTGTCGAAGTCGGTGCCGGGCGTGGCACTTTTGCAACCAACCTTCTCGGCGCAGAACCGGCATGTCTGGGTGCGCTGAAATACATCACCGTCGAGCGTTCTCTGGCGATGCGCGAGACGCAGGAAGATACGCATCACGGTGCGTTCGAGGTGCGTGCCGAGCTCCCGAAGGACTTGCATCGGGAGGCCGGCGTCGTTTTCGCGAACGAGCTTCTCGACAACATGCCCGTTGATATCTACGACGATGCAGATGAGTTGTGCGTGAAGGTCAAGGCAAAGGCTCCGCTTTGGACACGTGAGGTTGTCGGCCGGCCGTTTCCTGAGCAGACGACCGCATGCAAGTGGTTGCGTGATGCCCTCGGTGTATTCGGCGAAGGACGTGTTGTTGCCATTGATTACATGCGGACCACAGCAGAGATGCGTGAACTACCCATGGAGCATTGGTTGCGTGCGTACAAGGGCCAGGCTAAAGCCCACTCCGTGTTCGACAACCCCGGTGAGTTCGACATCACGTGTGACGTAGCGATCGATCAACTGCGCTGGGTTCGCACGCCGATCAAAGAAGCAACTCAAGCGGAGTTTTTGAAAATGCACGGAATCGAAGGTCTCCGCGAGAAAGCGGAGAATGATTGGCGTTCGGGGGCCTCGGTGGGAGACTTAGCCGCTCTGAAGGCAAAAAGTCGCATCAGCGAGGTCGCAGCGCTGACGGAGGCCGGAGGTCTAGGCGGCTTCACCGTTTGCGAATGGGCGATTTGACTTTGACGCTGGCGCTCCCTCGCGCACGCGAGGAAACCGGCCGCTGGCGCAGCCGGTCTCAACCCACGCCGGTCTCAACCCACGCCGGTTTCAACCAAGAAAGTGCGATCAGACGTTCTTGATGGTGCGTTTGGCTCGAGGCGTTTTGACCTCTGCACCATCTTCGATGACGTCAACGAAGCCGACGAGCTTCTCGAGTCTCTCGTTGAGTGATGTCTGCTGAGTGTCTTCGACTCTCGTCCACTCGCCCGCTTCTCGCGGTACAAGTCGAACGAGAAGGTCGAGACCACAAGCCTGGACCACTCGGGTTAGGACGTCCACCGAAGGCGACATATCTGCCGACTCCCAGCGGGCGACGTTTGGTTGTGCGGTTTGAATGCGCTCTGCAAGTTCGGCCTGTGTAAGACCGGCCCGACGTCGTGCTTCTCTAATCAGGTGACCCCCGTGCATGCCCATTACAATACGTCGGTCTTCGCGCAATATCCACTTCAGCGTTTATTACGTCCGCGAAGGATCCATTTCGGTCGTTCGACAGCGGCAATGATCGATGGGAACCGTGACCGATTTGCTCCTTTGGCGGTGACTGAGAATCCGCCCCCGATCCCGGAATTGTTCGTCGGTGGCTCCTACTGGTTCTCCGACAAGCTGGCGATCCTCGCTGCCGGCGCACAACCGGTGACCGAGTAGGAAATGCCGCTGTATTGAGCGATCGTTCGAGAGCTCACACAACGTGCGGGCATTCCGATGCCGGGTCTCTACATTTCGCCGAGTCCACAACTCGTCGTTCTGTGGCCGCGGCGGTTGCGACGGGCATCGCGCAGTTCGGTGCGTTCTTTGCCGACGGCAGCGACGATGACGGCAGCCCGAACTTTGTTGTGATGATTCTTATGTTTCTCCTCGCCCCGATTGCGGCGACGCTCATGCAGCTTGCGCTTACTCGCAGTCGCGAATCCCAACAGATCAGTCGGGCGCACAGTTGCTCCGCAACGGCGCACCACTCGCGACTGCGTCTCACTAAATCCGGCCCTTTGGTTAGCCGCAACAGTTTGCGTATTGCACGAAGCATCGATCGCTACCGCCCTGCGATGCGGAACAGGGTCATGCGCTTCATATTCGCGAAAAGTATTCGACGCCAACTGTTCACCTTGCGTTCTGCATCGTTGGCCGAGTGCCGGGTATGTTGACCGGGCGCTTTTGATCGATAACGGCGCTTATGTACGGAAATACATCGAAATTGTTGTCAACTTATTGAGGAGTAATGAAATGGCACTATCTATCGCAGAGATGGACAGTCAAGAAACGGCCGTGGTTCCAAGTCGCCGAATGATGACCCTGCTGATCGGCGCAAGCGCCAATATCTCAGCGGCTGTCAACATTGGGGGCTTGCTCGGCGGCGGCTGCTACGGCGGCGGTTCTTCGTACGGCGGCGGTGGCGGCTCGTGGGGCGGCGGTGGCGGCTCGTGGGGCGGCGGTGGCGGCTCGTGGGGCGGCGGTGGCGGCTCGTACGGCGGCGGTGGCGGCTCGTGGGGCGGCGGAGGCGGCTCGTACTGCGGCTGGTCCTGCAAGTAGTAGGCACCTGAAGCTTTCGCCGGGAGAACTGGTTGCGCCAGTTCTCCCGGCGGCAATTACTCAACGCAATAGATTACTCAACACAAAATAATGACAAAGGTCGAGAACACCATCAGTACCGCACTAGACACGATGCAGGCTATTCCGGGTCTTGCTCATGGAATCGAGTTTCTTGGGGAATTCGAAGGATCGGCATTTCACGATCGTCCGTGTCTACTGCGTAGAGCCGACGGCGAAGTCCTGCAGGTTTCACCGCTGCTTTACGCTGTTGCCTCGCATCTCAACGAAGCACTTGATGACGCCGAAATCGCCGAGCGAGTCACCGCTGCGGTCAAGTACGACGTCAGCGCCGACAACATTCGTTACCTGGTTGCCGAGAAACTTGTTCCGCTTGGTGTCGCTGGAAATGAGGAAGCGGTCGCAAAAGAAGATCCGCTTCTCGCTCTGAAGTTCCGAGTCGGGGTGGTGCCCGAACGCTTGCATCGAGTCGTGACGACCGCGCTTCGGCCTTTGTTCGCAAGACCCGCAGTTGTGCTCGTCTTATCCGCATTGGCTTCCCTGGACATCTGGATTGTGTCAAGCCGTCGAACCGACATCGTATTGGCAGGTGCAGAAATACTCCAGCATCCAGCGCAATTGTTGCTCATCTCGTGCCTCGTCATCAGCGCGGGAATGTTCCACGAAATCGGTCATGCCACCGGCGCGCGATATGGAGGCGCAACGCCTGGGACTATGGGCATAGGGCTCTATCTCATCTGGCCTGTTTTTTTCACAGACGTCAGCGACTCGTACCGTCTCAACAAGCTCGGACGCCTACGGACCGACTTGGGAGGCGTTTATTTCAACGCAGTCGCGCTCGTCGGTTGCGCCTCTGCTTATCTTGCTACGGGCTTCAAACCACTGCTCATCTTCGTAGTGCTCAGCCACTTTCAAATCCTGTACCAGTTCATACCGTTCGTTCGCCTCGACGGATATTGGATTCTCAGTGATTTAATCGGAGTACCAAATCCCTTCGCTTATGTCGGGCCGGTTATCCAGCGAATTATCCGGCGTAAAAACGAGACATCAAAAGCGCGCCTACTGGAGATCAAACCCTGGGCTCGGCGAGTTATCACCGCATGGGTCGTGGTAACAGTTTTGGTGCTGGCCGTAAACGCATTCTTTCTAGGCATCTTTGGGCCCCGCATGCTTGCAGCAACGTGGAATCCCGCGCAGGATCGCGTCCGTGGATTGGTTGCTGACTTTTCGCATGGACACATTGTTGACGGTCTCAATAGTGTCATGGCATTCGCCCTTTTGGTTATCTCCGATCTCGCTGTCGTCTTGATTAGCGGCCTGATTTTGCAAAGGCTGTTGCGTGAGATCATCAGCCGCCGGGCCAAGCAACCGTTGCTCGCAAGCGCCCTGGCATGTCTTGTCCTCGCATTTATTTCATTTCAGGTCGCGCAATTCAATTCTGTTGATCGAGCGCGGCATAAATTTCCGCAGCAGGTCATAAAGTCGTCTTCACAAGAGTCGTTCCAGCCGGTGCCAAGTCCTACGCCCCAAATGCTCGCAGCCCCCTCGACGGAGCCGCCGAAGCCGGTCGCCAGAGCGCTTACTCACACGACCAACCGGCAGCGCTCATCCGCAGACTCGCGTACGAAACCAACCACGGATCAGGCTAAACCGGCACCACTGCCAACCTCAGCACCAACACCGTCCACATCCACATCAACGACTGTCGTCCAAAATGTTGCGGCGCCGAAACCCAGGCGTGAAGTCACAACGACGATTACTACATACACACTGGATGCGAACGGCAAGATCCTGGATGTCAAAACACGTGTAGAACGCCGAATAGAGGAGTGAGTGCGTCTTTATTGCACCTGTAACGGTGCTGTGTAGCGCGCACGTGCGGTGAGCGTGACGGCTGCCAATGCCGCGGCGAATTCAAACATTGTTTTGATTCTTCCATCATCGAGCAACCTGCTCCCTATGGCCGTGC